>NZ_QTLI01000010.1:0-12513 GCF_003434625.1 Parabacteroides sp. AM17-47 | reverse complement strand
GATAACAACCCTACACGTAAATCACATTTATTGCGGAACATTGCGTCTACAAACAATAAAAGGGCATAAATAATAAGAGGCACCAGAAACAAGCGGCAAAAGAATGAACAGATAACCAATAGACAGACTGAAAACGTGAATAATGCCGGTAAGCAATGTACCAGCTTCTTTTTCTCGTTGCGGGTACCACCGGTCGTCAAGGACGAGGTCATGGCGTAATTGATCGCCTTCTGGATCGGGAAAAACGAGACATACGCCTTATCCGGACCACCGAACACATCCACCAAATAATGATTCAACGAGTCATGTACATGACAAAAGACTGTTTAACTTCAGATTGTCAAACAGTCTTTTTAGCGATTTTTCAATGCTCATCTTCTTCCGGCGGGTAATTAGAATATCCATATCCTTTCTCTTGACGTGATATTTGAGTTTTCCATCTCTCCCACTTCGGAGATTTAAATACCTCATCTGGAATGGTTCCAGATAGCCTATTTCCCCACAAATGAGGTACCAAACAATCATCATCATCTGTGAAAAAAGACCATGGAAACGATGTAAAGCAGTTATAGCTCAGATCGATGCCACTAATACCGCTTGATTCATCACTATTTTCATAAAACCGCAACGTCTCCGGTACCTCACCCGCAAACTTATTGTGTTGCATCATATAGACACCCGATTTGGGAAGATTGCCGAACTCTTTTGGTATTTCAGTAAATTCATTGAAATAAATTTGCATCACTTCTATATTCTTTAAATTGCCAATTTCTTTAGGCAATGCGCCACTTAAAGAGGTAGAAGAAACGACAAGACTTTCCAAATTAACTAAATTTCCAATCGTCTTTGGAAGCTCTCCATACAAACCTTTCCCATAAAGACTCAAACTTCTCAACTCCACTAAATCTCCAATCTTATCTGATAAAATACCACTTGAACCATCCTGCATCACAAAACCAACTACCCGATATTCATTCATAACAGTGTCTAGGGCAGCAGTCACACCACCCCATGTCTGTATGTTTTCCAGATCCCAATCAACCAGTGTCCAACCCTCTCCATGCGCCTGTTTATAGATGTCCACCAAAGCCAGACTGTCTTTCACGTTCAAATAAGGTTTTGCAGGTGTAGGTATTTCCCTTCGTTCATCATCAGAACAACTGCAAACCAGCATTAATAATGCGATTATACTCAACCAGCATTTTTGTTGTCTTCTTCTAAAAATCATATCTATATTTCATTTTTAATACTTTGAACTTCTACATCTAGAGAGTAAGGAAATTCGTATTTCTCCTCTGGCATACACTAAAGATTTTTCCTTCCGCAATACACGATATTGATATACGATAATAAGAGTCAACAGAACGGAAATGACAAACAAACCGATTACCTGTTGATTCGTTTTTCCTATCTTTAGTTGGTTATTTATGTTCAACAATCTCTCATGATCGTACTTCACTTGGACTTCTGCTAACTTTTTGGCATGATTTCCTCCCTTCTCAAAAGAATCCATCGTATTTTGAATCAATTCATCCGAGGAACGGATATTCAACGAATCCGGATACTCCCACATCACTGATTCCGCACGAGATAATTCCACAGGTAGTGTTTTTTCTTGGCGTATGCAAGAAAACAGGGTGGCAAAAAGTAATAAGATCAATCCTAGTGTTGTTTTCATTTAAATTATATTTACAAGATAAATGCAAGTTATAAATTTTATTTTACAAACACCAATAAAAGTGTTTGTTTTTCAATTAATATTTACCTCAATTAATTTTGAGATACTATTAGCCAGTAGGGAGACGCAGCACGCTACATCTCTACAGGTTGTATTGTATTTAAAATATTAGCATACAAATATTTGCGGTTTTTTATGGTAAAAAACAAAAGTTTATCAAGCAGAAAACTTTTGTTTCCCTATATAGAAACTAAAGTTTCTTCAGCACGAAACTTTTGTTTTCCCTAATAGAAACTACTTTTACATATATAGGCACTACGACACACGAACCTAAACGATAATTTGATTTCTTGCGTTTCCGTATGCGTCTCCGCAATGCCGTCTTTTTTCATAATTATCCATACCTTTACCCCATGAATTACGGGCGGATAATAACCATGTTGGAAGAACAGTTGCGCTTTTCTAAAACTCAGAACGCACAACTCATCGAACAAAACGCAAGACAGGCAGAGCTGATCGGCCGGATGGCTTCTCAGATCGAGACATTGACCGCGTCCGTTCACTCACTCGAGTAGGCTTTACTATCCAGGGACGCTTCCCTGGAACAGGCATTGGTTACTAAACGTGCGTTAGGAAAATTAATAAGCAATAAATCAGAAAAGATTGTTACAGCCCCACCTCCCTGTTCGCCATCAGATGAGACACCCCCAAAAAAAGTAGCCCCCTCCGCCAAGGAACGTGGTAACAATAACGCCAAGCGCAAGGAGCATTTTGACATGGAAGTGCGGGAACACGACATTTATCCTTCACGGTCCGGTTTCCAGCCCGAGCTTGGCAAGTTCCTGAAAACCGTAGACTCCATCCGCTATGAGTTCGTTCCTCCCCGTTTTATCAAACATATCCATCACCTGCATTATTATCAATACCGGGGAAATATCATATATGGCAATCTTCCTGCCACGCCCCTGCTCAATTCCTCTTATGACGCTTCCTTTATTGCCGGCATACTACAACTGCGTTATATCTACTCCATGCCGGTGGAAAGGATTATCAAGTTTTTCGGCGAAAGCGGTTTCGAAATAAGCAAATCCACCGCGCACGGACTGATAAAAAAAACAGCGTGGTTGTTCGACTCTCTGGAGCAGGCCCTGGGGGAAGCGGTCCGTCAGGATGAATATCTGCATATGGACGAGAGCTATTACACGGTATTAGAAAAGGGAGGCAAGTCCTCTACGGAGAAAGCCTCTCGCAAGGTCTATATCTGGGCGGCCCTGGCCAGTCATCTGAGGCTGGTCCACTTCTTCTATGAGAATGGTTCCCGTGCCAGAAAGGTCTTAACCCAATATATAAAACCGGATTATCGGGGAGCCATTCAAACGGATGGTCTGGGAGATTATAAAATACTGGAGACGGACGAATATCCACACGCCGTGCGTCTGGCATGCTTTCAGCATTGTAAACGAAAGTTCCTTGACATTAAAGAAAACAAGGATGCCCGAGAAATCATAGAAATCATCAATAAGCTCTATCAAAAGGAACACGAGATGCCCGCGGGATACTCACCGCGGCAGATAATGAAATACAAAAAGAAGCACGCCTCTCCTATATTAAATGAATTAAAGCGGAAACTGCTGGCCATACAAGCGGAGAAGTCGACCTTACCTAAAAGCTCTTTGGGGAAAGCGGTGAGTTATGCCCTCAAGGAATATCCCGCGTTGTCGAATTATATACTTGCGCCGGAATACGAGCTGGACAACAATGCGATTGAGAGAATAAACCGGTACATCAGTTTGAGTAGGAGAAACTCACTCTTCTGTGGAAGTCATCAGGGCGCAAAGAGAGCCGCACTGATATATTCACTGGCATGCTCATGCAGGATGAACAATATCAATACTTTTGAATACTTTAAAGAATTACTCAACAAGGCTGTCTCACTGAATCCGAATACCGATAAAAATGTGTTGAGAGAATTACTGCCCGACAAATGGAAAAAAGATAGCAACGCAGAGACGCTTACCGTTTTCTATCAAAACATGGTAGATAAAGAATGATAATTGTAGATATTTTCTATCTACAACCACTATATAAGATGTTTATTTATAAGGCATATAAGAAGGAATTGTAGATGTGGTAGATATTAAGTGTTTTTTATTAACTGGTAATTTATGGAACTCGATTATATAATCCAACAAGTTCTTGTAACTTTGCAGCCATTTTAATTGAAATCCCGATTGAATATGAAGAACAAATACGAGGCTAGGCTAGGTACGGAACGTATGCTACCGCTGGTTTTCAAAATGGCGCTTCCGGCGGTAGCGGCCCAATTTGTCAACTTACTTTATAATATCGTAGATCGTATCTATATCGGGCATATTCCCGAGATCGGGACAAACGCTTTGGCTGGTATAGGGGTGACCACCTCCATCGTGATCTTGATCTCTTCTTTCTCCGCTATCGTGGGAGCGGGAGGTTCACCGTTAGCGGCTATCGCTCTCGGGCAGGGCGACCGGGAACGGGCCGGAAAAATAGTGGGAAATGGATTTATATTGCTTATCCTATTTACTATATTCACTTCCCTCATCACCTATACCTTCATGGAACCGATCCTGCTTTTTACAGGAGCATCAAAATATACGTTAGGATATGCGGTGGATTATCTCTCTATTTATTTACTGGGCACTCTGTTTGTCGAGATATCCACGGGCTTGAATGCCTTTATCAACGCACAAGGGCGTCCGTCTATCGCTATGTGCTCGGTTTTGATCGGGGCTTTATTGAATATCGTATTAGACCCTATCTTCATTTTCTGGTTGGATATGGGGGTAAAAGGCGCCGCGCTCGCCACGATCCTATCACAAGCTTGCAGTGCCATATGGGTATTGAGCTTCCTTTTCTCAAGACGTGCCTCCTTGCCTTTGGAAAGGCGGTATATGAGACTGGACCGAAGAATCGTACTCTCGATGTTCGCTTTGGGAATTTCTCCGTTCATCATGGCCAGTACGGAGAGTCTGGTGGGTTTCGTCTTGAATAGTAGTTTGAAAAATTTTGGCGATATCTATGTGAGCGCATTGGCTATCTTACAGAGTGCCATGCAATTCGCTAGCGTACCGCTGACCGGTTTCGCCCAAGGATTCGTACCGATCATAAGCTATAATTACGGACATGGAGACAAACAGCGGGTGAAAGATTGTTTTCGTATCGTGCTAATCGTTATGTTCTCTTTCAACTTGATACTCATGCTATTCATGATCTTATTCCCCTCAACCGTAGCCTCCGCTTTTACAAGCGACGAGGAGTTGATCGATACCGTCCGTTGGGTCATGCCCATCTTCTTGGCGGGTATGACGATTTTTGGCTTACAACGAGCTTGCCAGAATATGTTCGTAGCGTTGGGACAAGCTAAGATATCTATCTTTATCGCCTTGCTTCGTAAAGTAATCCTCTTGATTCCTTTGGCATTACTATTACCTCATTTTATGGGGGTAACCGGCGTATACGCGGCAGAAGCCGTATCGGATGCCACGGCCGCTATTTGCTGTACGTTGTTATTTATATGGAAATTCCCGAAGATACTAGGGAAAATCAAGCAAAAAGAAGAAAGGGCTGCCCAATAACGGACAGCCCCCTGATAAAGCCTTAAAGATTAAAATGAATCGTATTAATATCCCGGATTCTGTGTCAAGTTAGGATTCAGGCTAAGGATATCGGCATAGATGGAGAATACCGTTGTATATCCCGTCTTATCCTCTTGATAATCCAGTGAGCTGGCGGAATGTTTCACGCCTACATAACGGTCTACCGTAGCCTCGGTAAACTTACCGAAACGGATCAAATCCTGCCGGCGTACGCCTTCCCACGCTAATTCAAGCATACGCTCGTCTAATAGCGTATCCAGCGTTACGTTTTGTAGCGGTTTAGCGCCTACACGGTTACGAACTTGGTTCACCTCATCGTCTCCATTCTGTCCCAGACGAATCTTGGCTTCCGCCTTCATCAGCAACGCGTCGGCGAAACGGAAGATCACGCAGTCATTTCCATGCAAGTTTCCACCATCCTGAGCATTCTGGTCGAACTCATATTTAGCCATGCGGGCACCGGCGGTCTTCACCAACAAACCATCGGAGGCATCCATATATACCTTCGGGGCGTTCGGCTCATATTTCAAAGGCACTTTCTGTCCGTCCCATTCCGTATAGATCGTCTTTCCATCCGGGCCGGTCACCTCGCCCGTAAAATAAGTAAGCTTACAACGAGGATCCTCATCCGCCGTACCGAACTTAAACACGTTCATCGCCTTCACCGTAGCGCAAGAGCCATTCCATCCGGATTGGCCGTAAGCCGTAGCATGATCATAATGGCGGGTACGTACCACGTTATAGTCCTTAGCGTCCGGATAAGCGACCGGGTCCATAGGAACCGTGAAAATATTCTCAACCGAGGTCTCGTTCGCTACGGCAAAATTCTCCGAGAAGTTTCCCTGCAATTTATAGCCCAAAGCCTCCAGCTTATCCACATAAGCGATCGTAGCTTCCCAAGCGTTCATCTCTTTACCGTCAACGGTAAACTTGATGTTCTTTCCAGCCGGACGATTGCCGTCCGTCCAATTGTCGTCCGCATAAACCTCCGCGTTCAACGCCAACTTAGCCAAGATCATATAAGCCACCGGCTTGGTAATACGTCCGTAATACTCACCTTTTTGGTTACTGCGGTTATCTGAAAGATAAGGCAACGCCTCCTCCAACTCCGAACGGACAAAGTTAAATACAACGCTACGCTCAGATTGCTTTACCTCAGACATCGGTGTCGTAGAGGAAGTTACCAACGGAACACGAGCGAACAAATCCAACAACTCATAATAGAAAAACGCACGGACCGCACGGACCTCTTCCAGATAAACCTTGAAATATTCCACGTCCGGTTGTTCCTCGGCAAAGGCTTGCAACTTATCAACACTCTGGTTGCATTTTCCAATCTGTTCATACAAGAAATCCCAAGAGTTCTTGGTCAAATCATTCATCGTGCCCCAACGGTGTAAGAAAATATTCTGCCATAAACCGCCATCTTCCCAGTCGCCAATACGGCAAGGAAGCATAGCCTCATCGCTGGAGAAAGTATTCAAGTCATATACATGACGGTCGTTACCCATGATCTTGAACATATTATTGTACAGGCTCGCAACCGTGTTTACATAGACCAACGTAGGGCTTTGAAACGCCGTCTCCTCATCAAACGCATCCGTAGGACGCTCTTCCAAAAAATTAGAACAGGAAGAAAATGCCGCGGCGGCAGCGGCTATCATAAAGCTATATATAAATTTCTTTTTCATGACTCTTTAAATGGATTTAGAAGTTAACACTCAAACCTAATGAATACGTACGGGATAACGGATAGAAACGTTTGTTATCCATACCTAGGTCATTATTATCTTTATCGACCGTCGTACTGTTAATCATCGGAGACAAACCGGAGTAACCCGTGATCGTAGCTACGTTGTTCACCGAGAATGTCACACGGATATTCTTCACGTATTTCTCGATCTTCTTGCAATCGATGTTGTAACCCAACGTAATATAATCGATATTCAAATAATTACCCTTTTCCAACCAATAATCAGAGATCGACTGGTCGTAGATCTTGCTTTCCGGAGCCTTAGCCAACGCGTTGTATGTAGGGAACTGGCTCAAGTTCATATAAGCTAGCGATGTACCGTTGAAGATCTTATGACCGAAAGCGCCGTTCATCTGCGTCATCAAGTCAAAGCGTTTGTAGCGGAAGCTGAAGTTCATTCCCAGATAATATTTCGGCATGGCTTGGCCGGCGATATAACGGTCGCCACCATCATTGGTATCCAAACCCTCTTTTCCATCGATCGTCTGATCCAAGTTGTAGATATAGCGGCCTTCGATAGCGTTTCCATTCTCATCCAAAGCCGGAGTCAAGCCCAAGCAACGAGGAATGTAGAACACTCCGACAGGCTGGCCTACCATCTGATAAACCACACGGTTGTTTCCTACGAAACCGGCACCACTCATACTGGACAGATCCATATATTGTTTCGCCTGCAACTCTTGTCCCATATAAGAACCGCTCAAGGAGTTCAATTTATTCTTCTGGTAAGAGAAATTCACGCCCATGTTGAAGTCGAAGTCTTTGGTCTTCACGATACCACCGCTTACAGCCAATTCCACGCCGGAGTTGGTCATCTCTCCCAAGTTCGCCAATAATTCCGGATATACGAACGGAGGAACCGGAACCGCATATTTATACAACAGATCCGTAGTCTTGGAAGTATACCAATCGGCGGTCAACGTAAAGCGGCCATCGAGAATACCAGCGTCCACACCCACATCGAATGTCTTTTTCACCTCCCAACGCAAGTCCGGGTTCGAGTTACGTGTAAAGCCATAGGTAGCGGTAGAATTTCCATTGACGGAAGTCACACCGTTCGGGCTCATCAAAGCCAACGAGTTATAAGCCTCGATAGCATCTTGGTTACCGGTCAGACCATAACCCGCACGTAGTTTCAACTGGCTCAGCCAATCCACGTCTTTCAAGAAAGCCTCCTCATTCAACACCCAAGCGGCGGAAGCGGAAGGGAAGAAGCCCCATTTATTATTCATACCCAATTTAGAGGAACCGTCCGCACGTAAGTTCACGGTGGCGATAAAACGGTTGTCATACATATAATTGAAACGACCCATGAATGAGGCCAGACGATTCTCGTTTTGGAAAGAAGTCACGTCTCCGTATTTCACCGTACCACCCGCTTTCAGATTGTTATAACCGAAGTAATCCGTCTCAAAGCCACGGGCACCGGCGCTAAATCCCGTATAATGATATTTTTGTCCCTCTACCAAGGCCAAAGCGTCGATATGATGTTTCTCATTCAAATCCTTATTATAGGATAACTGGATATTACCCATCAAGATATTCTGCTTATTATCCGCACGGTAACCATGAGCGTCGGAAGTTTGCGTAATCGCCTTCAAATCTTTCGGGATATACTTCATGTTCTCCTTCACGTTATACGTATAAGAGCCGAATGCGCTCAGTTTCAACCCGTCCAGAATCGTCCAAGTCAATTTACCGTGTACGTTCACGTAAGCGTTCTTCTCACGATCCTGTATCTCAAGGCGTCCCAGCGGGTTCTGGATCTCGTTCGCATAGGGATCCTCATCCCATTTGCCATCCTCATTCTTATGCGTAGGGAAGGTTGGGTTGTAAGTGGCGGCCGAATAGAAAGTTTTCTCATAATCGTTCGTATAATCCACTTGTTTCAAGGAACCGAACATACCGAACTCGATTTTCAACTTATTGTTGAACATATTCTGGGAAGCGTCCAGTTTAGCCGTATAATTCTTCATACCGCTATTCTTGATAATACCCTGTTGATCGATCACGCCTACAGAAGCACGATAGTTCGAATCGTCGTTACCCGCGCCGAAAGAGATGTTATGGTTCTGCGTATAACCCAACTGCTCGATCTCGTCGAAGAAATTCGTATTACCTCCCATATCCAGCGGAGTCATGCCTAACGCCTTCGCCGTAGAGCGGAACTCATCGGCGGATAACATCTTCAAGTTCTTATAAACGTTACTGATACCGAAGTTGCCGTTATAACTCAACGTCTTCATACCGTTCTTACCTTTCACCGTAGTCACTACGATTACACCGGCGGCACCACGTGAGCCGTACTGAGCGGTCTCGGAAGCGTCCTTCAAGATCGTGAACGTCTCGATGTCGGCGGGAGCGATCGCGTCCAACATGCTCAAATCTCCGAATACGCCATCGATAATCACCAAGGGATCATTACCACCGGACAAAGAGGTCGTACCACGTACACGGATAGAAGGCTTAGAGGCAGGGTCGCCACCCGTCTTGGAGATTACCACACCGGCAACCTTACCTTTCAAGGATTCCAACGGCGTATTCACCACACCTTGGTTCATATCCTCTTTCTTGATACGCTCTACCGCACCGGAGATCGTACGCTTGCTACCGGTAGCGTAACCTACTACTACCACCTCGTCCAACGCCTCTACATCCTCGTCCAGAATGATATTCAGGTTCTGCTGTCCATTTACCGGGATCTCTTGTGATTTATAACCGATATAAGAGATGGTCAGAGTCCCGTCTTTCGGAGCTGCCAACGTGAAATTTCCGTCCATATCGGAAATCGTACCATTCGTTGTTCCTTTCACAAGGACACTAGCTCCAATAATCGGATCGCCGAATTTAGAGTCTTTCACTACACCTTTTACGGTAATGTCTTGAGCATAACTGCTAAAGGAAAGAAAAAGTCCCAAAAGAAGTAGGAACAAACCTCTTTCCCGCAAAGAGAAGAAATGCTTTTTCATGCTTTACAATTTAAGATTACTAAATTAATTTTATTTATTTCGTTTGCTTGATAAAACAACCAAGAGGGGGAATCCCCCCCTTCTCGGACATAAAATAATCTTACAGGAATAAAGGGCGGGTAAAAGCGGGCCTAGTTGTTATATAATAAATTGATTTGATCATAAAATAGAATACTTTTGTTACATTTGCCTCAATCTTTTATCTAAAGTGGTATGTGTGAGCAATTGTATCTAACGGATGATCGTCTTCTTTTCGATAAGATCAGAGGGGGCAACGCAAAGGCGTTCGAATACGCTTTTCGCAAGTTCTCTCCCCGTTTAGAGGCATTTGCCCAGAAATACACCAACGATACAAACGAGGCGGAGGATATCGTACAGGATGTATTCTTGAAATTATGGGAAAGAAGGGAGTTGCTGGATAACATCTCGCTGACCTCTTTTCTTTTCATGATGGTAAGGAATAGTTGTCTAAACTATTTAAAACACCGTCAGATAGCCGATTCGGTACAGCAACGGATACCGGATGCCGAGACTGCCGAGCGATTATACGCGGCGGATTTCGTACCTGACCCTTCTTCCTTGCTGATCCAAAAGGAACTGTCCGACTCGATCGATCAGATTATGGAGGAACTACCGCCCAAATGCAAGGAAGCGTTCGTTCTCAGCCGTCTGAACGGCTTGAAAAACCGGGAGATAGCGGAACATATGGCTATTACGGAGAAAGTGGTGGAGAAACACATTACCCGTGCCTTGAAACGATTCCGGGATGGATTAAGGCGTTATGCCTTATTACTGGGAACGCTCCTTAGTCTTTGGAAATGGTAATAAAGATTTAGTAAAACAGGAAAATGGAGAATAAACGATTCGAACATATAATTACACGGTATCTGAAAGGCAAGGCGACCCCGGAGGAAGAAGCGGAGTTGCTTCAAGCCATCCATGCCTCAAAGGAATGGGAGGCCGCTTTCCGGAAGCGAACCGCCGAATGGAATCCTTTGGAAGAGACTGAAGCCGATCCGGAAACGGACCGGAAATGGAATCGGATCGCTTCGATCATCACGCCCTCGGAATCTCAATCGCAAACCGAAGAGGCACCGGTTATTTCCTTGGTCTCAACTTCTTCCCGAAGAATATGGTTCTCGATAGCAGCGGTGGTCTTACTATTGCTTGTATCCGGAGTTACCGTCTATTTCTTGAATCAAGGCGGAAAAGCGGGAACAGGAAATGCCGAATGGCAAACGATTATAGCTGCGCAAGAGGATCGTTCGATCCTTTTACCCGATGGTAGTTCCGTTTATTTGAGAGAGAATTCCGAGCTAAGCTATCCGGAGGTCTTCGCCTCTTCCGTACGAGAGGTCAAAATCAAAGGAGAAGCCTTTTTTGAGGTCACTCCCAATAGCGAGCAGCCTTTTATAGTTGATGCTTCCGGCTTATCGGTCAAGGTACTGGGAACCTCTTTCAGCGTACAGACCTCCGATCAAGGAAACGAGATCTCCGTGATCTTGGTAGAAGGAAAGGTGAGCCTGAATAACGCGCATGAGAAAGAATTGGTACAGTTGCATCCGAACCAAAAAGCCGATTATTTCGTGAATGACGAACATTATACGGTAACGGAAGTTGATAGTGAACGGCTTACCTCGTGGAGAAAAGGGATCATCTTTTATGATAACGCTTCCCTAGATGAAATCGTACGCTTGATCGAACAAACCTATAAGGTCTCACTCATATACACACGTCCGGAAAACGATGATCAACGTTTCTCCGGCGCTTTTCTAAAGACACAAAAATTAGAAACCGTATTACAACAAACCAATAAACTCACGGGTACGAACTTGATTCTTATTCAATGAAGAGATACGCGCCACTGCTGTTAACCTTTCTTTTTCTCCCGCTGCTCTTCTCCTGCTTCGATCTGGAAGAAGACCTATACGACCAGCTGGAGAAAGAGGATTATTATACGGATTATGAATCCTTAATGGCCTCCGTACTCCGTCCTTATGAGCATGCGAAATGGGCGGAGACTAATTTCTCTTTCTGGCTGCAAGAGTTATCGGCGGATCAGCTCGTGATCACCCAAAAACGAGAGCATTGGGAAGACGGGGGCGTATGGCGTATGATCCACCAACATACATGGGACACGTACGAGAAAAACAGCGAGCAAATGTGGAACGCTTGCTACGGAGGTATCGGATATTGTAATAATACATTGGCGGATATCCAAGAGTTATCATATGATAACTTCGGACTCGCAGAGTCCGACAAGCGGCAGCATATCGCCGAGCTTACCGCTTTACGGGCTTATTTCCAACTTTTACTTCTGGATGCGTTCCGCATCCCCGCGATCTCCCTCACGACAGAGGAAGAGGTCGGTTCGGCTACCCCACAAGAAAATTTCCACTTTATAGAAGAGAGCTTATTAAACGCCATCCCCGATTTACCGTAAGTATTCGATAAACTCCCTCGTATATTGGGTAACGT
>NZ_QTLI01000001.1:0-292121 GCF_003434625.1 Parabacteroides sp. AM17-47 | reverse complement strand
TCTCCTTAATAAAAAGGCCAAAAATACTACCTTTGTACACTATTAATTAAGTAAACCATATTTAGAGTAAAAACATTACCATGAAGAGATTTTGGAGTATTCCACTTATGCTCATGCTATTCGCATGCCAAACTCCCAAAGAGAGTAGAGAGGAATTATCGCTTGCCGGTTGCTGGGAATTACGATTGGATTCAACAGATGTCACCGAGCAAGTTCAATTACCGGGTACCACGGACACCAACCAAAAAGGATACCCTAACAATGATAAGGAGGAGACAACTCATTTGTCTAGGCCCTTCCGCTATCAAGGTAAGGCTTGGTATCAGAAAGAGATCACGATTCCAGAGAATTGGGAAGGCAAGAGCATTTGGTTAATCTTGGAGCGAACAAAACCGACCCAAATATGGGTAGATAGCATATATGTCGGTTCATCCGACCATATTTCCACCCCTCAAGAATACGATCTGTCCGCATATCTCCGAGCTGGGAAGCATCACTTGACCATTCTAGTCGATAACGGCTTGAGCGTTCCGCCCCAATTATTGGACAATTCACACGCTTATACGGAATCCACGCAGACAAACTGGAACGGTATTATCGGAGACCTGAAATTGGAAGCCCGTCCACAATTCCATATCCGCCGGATACAAGTATATCCACATGCGGATCAAAAAACGGTGGACGTAAAAATAAAGCTTTCAAATCCATTCGAGCAAATGATCGTAGCCGCCGTTCAAATAGAGATGGAGGCTTTCAACACAGGCTTAGAGCACCATATCCAATTCAATAAGAATATCGTAGTTCAACAAGACGAGATCATATTCCAAATACCGATGGGTGATGACGCCTTGGAATGGAGCGAGTTCTCCCCTACCCTGTATCGCTTGACCGCGAACATCCAAGGAGAGAATATCCAAGATAGCCAAAGTACTACTTTCGGATTAAGAGATTTCAAAGCAGAAGGAACACAATTCAACATCAACGGATTGACCACCTTCCTTCGTGGAAAACACGATGCTTGCGTATTTCCGCTTACAGGCCATGTACCGATGGATACCGCAGCATGGAGACGCTATTTCCGCATCGCCAAGGAATACGGTATCAATCATTGCCGTTTCCATTCATGGTGTCCTCCTAAAGCTTGTTTCGAGGCGGCCGATATCGAAGGTTTTTACCTCCAACCGGAACTACCTTTCTGGGGAAAGATGGAAAAGGGCGATACCACTTTGATCCATTTCCTCACCAAAGAAGGATTACAAATACAGGAGGCTTACGGGAATCACGCCTCTTTCGTCATGATGGCGATCGGCAACGAGCTTTCCGGGGATCAAGAAGCGATGGTAGACATGATCGCCCGTTTCCGTAGTGAGGACGGACGGCATTTATACGCATCTGGATCGAATGACTATCTAGGCTTCAACGGCCCTGCGGCGGGTGACGATTACTTCACGACCTGTCGAGTCCCCGGCGCTAACGTATTCAGCAACCATACCCGGGGTTCCTTCTCTTTCGCAGATGCGGAGGATGGCGGTTATATCAACCATACCTATCCAAACTCGGTCATGAATTTCGAATCCGCTATCGAACAATGTTCATTGCCTATCATCGGACATGAGACCGGGCAATTCCAATGTTATCCGAATTATGAGGAAATCAAGAAATATACCGGGGCACTAAAACCTTGGAATCTGGAGATATTCCGCAAACGACTGGGCGAGTCCGGTATGGCCGGACAAGCGGATGATTTCTTCAAGGCTTCCGGTAAATGGATGGCGCAACTTTACCGGGCCGAGATGGAAATGGCGTTCCGTACTCCGGGAATGGCCGGCTTCCAATTATTGGATTTACAGGATTATCCGGGACAGGGCACGGCGTTAGTCGGTATCTTGGACGCTTTTATGGATAATAAGGGCTTGATAACCGCCAAGGAATGGAAAGAGTCTTGCGATGATGTCGTATTA
This sequence comes from Parabacteroides sp. AM17-47, assembly GCF_003434625.1. Lineage (NCBI taxonomy): Bacteria > Pseudomonadati > Bacteroidota > Bacteroidia > Bacteroidales > Tannerellaceae > Parabacteroides > Parabacteroides sp. AM17-47. The sequence continues at coordinate 290,160 of NZ_QTLI01000001.1, read as the reverse complement.
CTGGCTCTCCTACCTAAATTCTGTTACTCTGGGAATGAGGCGCTCAAAGGCTCCATCAAGGTAGCGAACTATACACCTACCACTTTAAAAGGGAAACATCTAACTTGGACCTTGACGAATAGTCAAGATCAAGTAATCGCCCAAAACAACATACCGCTGCAAATCAATCAAGGTACGTTGGCCGAGGTAGGCCCATTAAATATCGCTTTACCTGCCATTCAAGAGGCTGAGACCTATACTTTACGGCTGGCGATCGAGGGCACGGATTATCACAATCATTATCCGTTATGGATTTATCCGGAACATAATAACGTGCAAATCCCTACGGATATCAATGTTATTAAGAAATGGGATAAACAGGCCGAGAACTTATTGGCGAACGGGGCGAAAGTATTGTGGTTCCCGGATGCCAAGACTTACAAGAACGTGACGGTAGAAGGATTATTCCAGACAGATTACTGGAATTACCGGATGTTTAAGTCCATCTGCGAATGGGTAAAGAAACCGGTCTCTCCGGGTACCCTCGGATTATTAATGAATCCCTCTCATCCGGTTTTCGCTCATTTCCCGACGGATTTCCATACAAACTGGCAATGGTTCACGATGATAAAGAATAGCCATCCGTTGATACTAGACCAGCTTCCGAATAATTACAGGCCGATCGTACAAGTGATCGATAACGTGGAGCGTAACCATAAATTAGGGATGATCCAAGAATTCAATGTCGGCCCGGGCAAGTTATTAATCTGTATGACAGACTTGGAAACCCAACAAGAATACCCGGAGGCCCGTCAATTATACCATAGCTTATTAAGTTATATGGATTCCTCCGAGTTCTCGCCTCAGATGACATTAACGCCCGCTCAATTGATCGAGTTATTCACGCATCAAGTCGGAGATTCGAAGATTAAGGAATTAGGGAATATCTCGTATGACGAGTAAGCGAGAATAGATATCCGTATAAGTCCCCACCGTAGAACGGGCGTTGGGAGCGGGCTTCCGCTGGTCTATCACGATAGCGACCGGCAGATTCCCGATCCGGTCTACATGCGGACGGCCATATTTGGGCAGGTATTGCTGCACGAAACTGGAGAACGTCTCATTCAACTCCCGGCGTGAACTGGTGGCGATGGTATCCAATACCAACGAAGACTTTCCGGAACCCGAGACCCCGGTGAATATAGTGATTTGCTTCTTCGGAATATCCAGAGAGATATGTTTCAAGTTATTCTCATAAGCTCCCTCGATCTTGATATATTCTTGATTTGACATAACCAATGACTTTAATGAACGAATGACAAATATACGATCTAATCCTGTCTTTTTAATAGATATAAGGCGTATCTTGTAACACAACCTTTTGAGAGAGATTGCCAAGTAGAGGAAAGAGGATAGCTATATATGGCGCTTTTTACTCAAAAAGGCCGCTTTTTATACACGATAGGTCATGAAAGCCTACGCAACTAGTCGTGTTAGGCAACGCCAATAGTCACGTTGGGCATCGAAAGCAGTCATGAATAGGGTTATGAACTGTCATGAATAGGCATCATAACCCTATCATTTCCCCATCGTAACCCTATGAGATAGCCCAAACAACCCATAAGATATGAATTACGATTCTCCGGGACTTAACTTTACAATTTGTCAATTTGATTATTCTGTCGAAAGACACCATCTTATTAAGGCATTTAATTCGTCGCATGGAAAGGAGCCTTGAATTCCGGACGGAGCGTACAGGTATCTTCCAATGGGAAATCCCGAGGGGCCTCTTGCGTCACTTCCCCGGTGGCTGCCCATTCAGCCCCTCTTAGTAAGGTTACCTGAAAACCCGTACACTCCATCGAGTAAATCATATTCGGGTCATTGCCGCAATGCCCCAACAGATCGACAAAGACACGCCCCTTCCCCCACTTCACCGTCCACATCAACGGTTCATGGCGTCCACGCTCATAAGCGGTAGCCAATATCTCCACATTCCGTACCGGACCACGCAAGCGGGTATAAATCTCGTCCTTAAAATGTTTCCATCTTATAGGCAGACCTTTCAAAATAGGGTGCTCCGGCGCACGATGCTCTAGGATCGTCTCATGCTGCAAGCCATGATAACCCGCATAACCGGGTGTATAATCGTATACATATTTGCCCTCTTTCCAATACAGGTAAGGACCGTCTTTCTCGTTTCGCCCCTCCCAAGCTCCCATGCCGATTATCTCGTTGTACGCTTTCCAACCGGCCATAGGTACCACGGAGGAATGGATAATCACGACCCCACCACCATCCGCTACATAGTTCTCGAAAGCTTTTTGGACAGGCTCGGGCCAGACTTCACCTCCGTAATTAACAACGACCAAGTTATATTTAGCGAAATCGGGCTTAAAGGTATTTATATCTCCTCCGAAATCCGGGGTAAAGACGAAATCCACCTTAAACATTCCACTGTTCTCTAAGATCTGCTTCATGACCTCGCAAGCACCTCGCCAATAATGACTGCCATCTTGCCCGGCGATCATCATCGTTTTTATCACCTTTTTCTGGGCGTAAGAGGTTGAGGCTGATAAGGCGCAACAGATAAGCGCTATAAAATAGATATACTTTCTCATGGTTGTTGGGGGTTAAATTTTTCACTCTCGGGGCTCCATTCGATACGGTCGTAGCAACGGGTGGTTCGCAAATTATATCCTCGCTCATCAACCGTAAACTTCCCATCCTTGAAATAATCGATATATAACTCGGAGATCCCGTCATTATTGCGATCCTCCACCGTAAGCGTATATTTATCTGTCACATAGATCTCATCCGATATATATTGGATCTCTCTCGTATAATTATCCACGATCACGTAATAAAACTTAAACAGGTCGAAAGTAGGGTAATGCCCATTATCCCGCCCGAAAAGCATGACCTCCTCCATAGCGGTGTCATCATCCATATTCGCTAAAACGGATTGTTGAAACAAAAAGCCGTCTTTTTGCGCTTGCGGAGGAATCCGGTCCCAACCCTCTTGATGGGCTGTCACCCGGAATTGGGCATGGGCACCCATACAAACAAAAAGCAGGAGAACCCAATAAATCAATTGTCTTATCATGTCTATCATTTTTAATTATTATTCATATTTATAAGGCACAAATGTAATGATATGTCTCTTATTGATTATATTTGTCTTGTATTAAATTCACCTTTAATCTAAATATATTATGAGCGATCAACCAATAGATTTTACGCAACGTAACATAGCCATCGACATCCTCCGGGCTGTCACGATGTGCGTGATGATCTTCGAAAGCGTACATCAAATTAAAAATTTAAACATTAAAACATATCACTATATGAAAAAGATTATCGGACTATTCTTGCTTATATGGGCTATAGGTTCGGCCCAAGTTTCCGCCCAATCAGAGACAAACCGTTTAGATAGTATCATGCCCGTACGAGGCTTGGCCATCGCCGCTCCATCCGCACAGAAGTTGGATCTATTCTTGAAGTTCGTCCAAGAGGAACTGGCTCCCAGTCATTTCAACTTGTTGATTCTACGGGTAGACTGGAATTATGCCTATGAGTCCCATCCAGAACTGAGGGATCCGACCCCACTCACACGAGAGGATGTGAAAAAGATCGTAAAGGTTTGCCGGGATAACGGAATACGTATCGCTCCCCAGATCAATCTCTTGGGGCATCAATCATGGGCTGAGACTACCTACGCTTTATTACGTGAGTATCCGGAGTTCGACGAGACGCCACACGTGGATACCAAGAACTATACGGGTTGGCCCAACTCAGACGGGCTTTATTGTAAAAGTTACTGCCCACTTCATCCGGAAGTACATAAAATCGTATTCGCTTTAGTAGACGAGTTGACGGATGTTTTCGAGACTCAATTATTCCATGCAGGGATGGACGAGGTCTTTTATATCGGACATGATAGTTGCGCCCGTTGTGGCGGACATGACAAGGCTGAGTTATATGCCGGTGAGGTCACTAAAATACAAAACCACTTAGCCTCACAAGGCAAACGATTGATGATATGGGGAGACCGCCTGATCGATGGCAAGACTACCGGGATCGGCGCTTGGGAAGCTAGCATGAACAATACCTACCGTGCGATCGACTTGATCCCGAAAGATGTTTTTATCTGCGACTGGCATTATGAGCGTGCCGAGCAAACCGCTGTTTACTTTGCCATGAAAGGCTTCGACGTTGCTACATGCCCTTGGCGTAAACCTCAGATAGCGCTTCAACAGGTAGATGATATGATCCATTTCCGCCAGCATTCAAATCCGGAAATGTCTCGCCATTTCCAAGGAATTATCGAGACAGTCTGGTCCGGTGCAGACAGTTTCCTCGAGGCCTATTATAACCCGACTACCTATAAGCAAGAGGTCTCGGACGCTGTCACGGTCAAGAAACTGATTGAGAAATATAAGGCCTTGGAGAATCGGTGAATGTAATTTAGGTCATAATTCCTGTAATCCATCTACAAAAGTTTCTCTGGATTTCATCGATCTTTGCCGTTGCAATCGAAAAGGGATAAACAAACCAAGAAGTAGAACTTATTAAAATAGCAATTATGACACTAAACGAATTCTTGAAGTACGTAGAAACAGGAAAGCCTCTTAAAGGAGACGAGATCCATCAGTTTATGAACGAGATGAGCGATGAGGCCAGGCGCATGACATTCGAGTTAAACGGCTCATATCACGATCCCGAGGAAATCCGTGAGCTGTTATCCCGCTTGTTTAATAAGCCGGTCGATCCGTCTTTTCGTGTATTCCCCCCGTTCTATACGGATTTTGGGAAGAATATCACGGTAGGCAAGAACGTTTTCATCAACGCTTGCTGTCATTTTCAAGATCATGGCGGGGTGACACTGGACGACGGTTGCCAGATCGGGCATAACGTGGTCTTTGCCACCCTCAACCACGGCTTCGCCCCCGAAGACCGGAGCACTACCTACCCTGCCCCGATCGTTTTGAAAAAGAATGTCTGGGTAGGCTCGAACGCAACGATCCTATCCGGCGTAACCATTGGCGAGAACGCTATAGTCGGAGCCGGCTCGGTAGTTACTAAAGATGTACCGGACAATGCCATCGTGGGAGGTGTTCCCGCCAAGGTCATAAAATACATCCAATAACCCGTAACACCGATTACGACATCTGGGATTTCCGATATTCATTCGGGGTACACCCCACGGTCTTCTTGAATATGCGGCTGAAGTGCTGGGAATATTGGAATCCTAGGTCGTAAGCGATTTGGCTGACGGTCTTGTTTGTCCCTAATATCCATTCTTTCGCTAAGGAAATAATCCGGTCTTGTATATTTTCTTGGGCAGTTTTCCCTGTTTCTTTCTTGATCAGATCACCGAAATAGTTCGGGGACAAACAAATCTTCTCGGCGAAATACCGTACAGTAGGTAGCCCTTCCTGTCTTAACAGATCACTTTGCAGGTATTCATCCAGTAATCGTTCGAACCTCACCAACACATCCTTATTCGTCTCCGCACGGGTCGTAAACTGACGGTCATAAAAACGCAGGCAATAATCGAGCAGCAACTCGATATTCATCGCGATCAGCCGTTTGCTATGCTTGTCGATGGAGTGCTCCAACTCGATCTGGATTTTCCTCAGGCAATCCACGAAGATCCCCTTCTCTTCCTCAGAGAGATGTAACGCCTCGTTTGATTCATAGGAGAAGAAAGAATAACGCTTGATGTCCCGTCCCAAAGCCGTACCACGGATCAAGTCCGGATGGAAAAGCAACCCATGCGCCAAAGGCCGGGTCCCATCCTTAAGCTCAATACCCGTCACCTGCCCGGGAGCGAATCCTATTACGGTTCCTTCTTGATAATCATAATATTGCCTCCCATACCGAATATCCCCGCATTTCGTATCTTTCAGGAAAAGTCCGTATATACCATAATTAACCCGGAAATTAGTAGGCCATGTCTCGGACTTGGATAAATCTACCACGCTCACCAATGGGTGCAACGTCTCCAAGCCAAACATCTTGTTGTATTGATCAACGGTATCGATCTTTATTAGATTCTCCATAAGGCTATCTGTTTTATTGGTCTCAAAGATAAACATTCCCAATATAACAACCTCATGCCATCAGGCAAAATCCATCGAACCGGATGATATCGTACTAAAATATGTATTAAAGGAAAATTTAAAAAGAGGAAGGAGAAATAAAAAGCGGTCTGGACGGGACTCGAACCCGCGACCCCATGCGTGACAGGCATGTATTCTAACCAGCTGAACTACCAGACCAAAATGTTATTCTTTATCGCTATTCCGTTGAATTGCGGTGCAAAGATAGGTGGATTTTTTGAATTAGCAATAGTTTAGGATGAAAAAATTAGAACAAATCGATAAATTTCATACTTTTGTCCCTCATATATAATTAACACTAGCATGAAAAATACTCCTGTAGACTATCAGACAGCCAGACGGATTATCGATGGCTTTGGACTTCCCGATTTTGGGAAAGCGACTATCCGGGAGGTAGTTGCCATATCCACGCAATTGGAACAAGAAACGGGAACCGAGTTCATCCATATGGAAATGGGCGTACCGGGCTTGAAAGCCGCTCAAGTAGGCGTAGACGCTGAGATCGAAGCCCTTCGTAGCGGTATAGCGTCTATCTACCCGAACATCAACGGAACTCCCGAAGTGAAAAAGCAAGCTTCCCGCTTTATCAAGGCGTTTATAAATATAGATATAGACCCGGAGTGTTGCGTACCCGTAACCGGTTCCATGCAGGGCACATACGCCTCTTTCCTTACGGCCGGACAATGTACGCCGGGAAAAGACACCATCTTGTTTATCGACCCCGGATTCCCCGTGCAGAAACAGCAAATAGCCGTTATGGGCTATAAATATGAGTCGTTCGACGTATACGAATACCGTGGCGAGCGATTGCGTGAGGCCTTGGAAACGCATCTTTCCAAAGGCAATATTGCCGCGATGATCTATTCCAACCCGAACAATCCGGCTTGGTTCTGCCTCACCGATGAGGAGTTGAAGATCATCGGCGAGATGGCCAACAAATACGACGTGATCGTCATAGAGGACCTCGCCTATTTTGCCATGGATTTCCGCAAGGACCTCGGATGTCCTTTCGAGCCTCCTTACCAAGCGAGCGTAGCCCGTTATACCGATAATTATATCATGCAGATATCCGGTTCCAAAGCGTTCAGCTATGCCGGACAGCGTATCGGCGTGACAGCGATCTCCAATAAACTTTACCATCGCTCCTATCCGGGATTGACTCAGCGTTATGGAGGCGGTACGTTCGGTACGGTATATATCCACCGTGTCTTATACGCCCTATCTTCCGGAACCAGCCACTCGGCCCAATTCGCCTTAGCCGCCATGTTCAAGGCCGCCGCGGACGGTACGTTCGACTTTGTCTCGCAAGTGAAAGAATACGGACGCCGAGCGGAGAAACTAAAGAAGATTTTTACGGATCATGGTTTCACAATCGTTTATGATCACGATCTAGACCAACCGATAGCCGACGGTTTCTATTTCACGATCGGTTACCCGGGAATGACCGGCGGACAATTGATGGAAGAGCTGGTTTATTACGGAGTAAGCGCCATATCATTAAGTACCACAGGCAGTAACCAACAAGGACTACGGGCTTGTACCTCTTTCATAAAAGATCACCAATATGATTTGCTGGACGAAAGACTGAGATTATTCGAGGAAAATCATCAAGCATAAATTAACAATAAGCCCGGTCGGTTCACGTTTATTAACTTGAATCCCGGGCTTTTCATTTGCTTCTTATTAAAAAACGCCTTATATTGTCGGTGAATTAGTAACAACCTAACATTCACGATCATGGCATCTTATAAAAATATATTTAAAATAACACATAACGATGTCCTTCCTATTCAAGGAAGTATTCTGATTGCCGAGCCTTTTTTACAAGATGCCTATTTCCAACGTTCCGTCGTATTATTAATAGAGCATACGGAACACGGATCGATGGGATTTGTCTTGAATAAAAAAACGGATCTTATCGTAAACTCTTTTTTCAAGGAGTTTGCCGAATTTCCGGAGATACCGATTTATCTGGGGGGGCCGGTCAGCCCCAACCGTTTGTTCTTTATTCATTCCTTAGGGGATAATATCATTCCGGACGCATTAAAGATCAATGATTATTTATATTTCGACGGGGATTTCAACGCATTGAAACGATACATCCTCAACGGGCACCCAATCGATGGGAAAGTGAAGTTTTTCTTGGGATACTCCGGATGGACCGAAGGGCAATTAAACCATGAAATCAAACGGAACTCGTGGGCCGTAAGCCATATCACCACCGATAATATCCTGTCTGCCGATGGGGAGGGCTATTGGAAAGATTCCGTAGAATTATTAGGCAATGATTATAAAACTTGGACAAAATATCCGAAGGACCCGTATTTAAATTAACTGCATTATGCAGACATCGGAATAACCATCCGGTGTCCTGATCCAGTCCTTAAGCGTCCCCGCCTCGACAAATCCCAGACGGGTAAATAATTTCTTGCTAGGCTCGTTCGCCACGGGAATATGCACATAAAGTTGATGAAGCTTCAAAAACGTATAAGCGTATTCCATCAATAGTCTTAACGCTTCCGTAGCGAAGCCACGTCCTTGATACTTACGATCCAGCATAATACCGCAAGCCGCCCGGTTCGGATGCGGCTCAAAATCGAATAAGTCCACGATCCCCACGGAAGTCCCCGTATCGCAATCCTCGATCATGAAGCGAAGTTGGCGAGACTCATAGATACTCCGGTCGCTACCCGCTATATATTCCTTCAATATATAACGGGAATAGGGAGCCAAGGTATTCCCTACTTCCCATAACTCCGGATCATTCTCCCAACGATACAACAACTCCAGATCCTCTGGTTCCAATGCCCTCAAACGGACTCTATCATTCGACAATAACATATTTACCCAAGGATTACTTAAACAAGCCGACCACTCTTCTTCGTATATATATGGTAAACCGCTTTCTTGTTCACGAGCTTGTCCATAAACAAGAGCATCTGCTCGTAACGGGCATCGGGGAAGCAGAAAGCGTAGTCCGTAAAGCCTTTCATCTGGTTCTTGCGACAGATAGCATCCATCACACGCTCCACGTCCAAATCCCAGAGATTCACGAATTCCAGATCCGGCATAGCTTTCAGGCAAACGGCCTTTACCTCCTCAAAATGATCCTCCCTACACAAGATCAAAAGGCGGCGATGCTTAACCGCTTTAGCCTTCTTGCGTAGAGGGGCTGAAATCGTCGCCCAGCAAGCTTTCAGCAGGACAGCCAACCGGATCAGTATCCGCATCAACCAACCGGACCCCGGATAATATTTCTTATAGAAAATCAACATGGCGCCGTAAAAAGCCCTTATGTACCTCAAGTCACCATGCTTCGTACTCTCCCCCTTATAATGCAGGATCCGTTCCGGCACGTACAAGTTCTTATAGCCTCCCAACACGATCCGATAAGACAAATCGATATCCTCCCCATACATGAAGAACGACTCATCCAACAAGCCAACCTTATCCAACGCCTCATGGCGAAGCAACATGAACGCACCCGCCAGCACCTCCACCTTATGCGTCTGCTCTTTATCCAGATACGGCAGGCTATAACGTGCGAATGCCGGAGAGTTAGGAAACAGCTTTGAAAGGCCGAATATCTTGCAGAACGACACCCAAGGCGAAGGGAAAGCCCGTTTGCTCTCCGGCAAGAATACCCCGTGCCCATTCAGCATCTTCACGCCGATAGCCCCGATCTCCGGATCCTCATCCATCTGGAAGCACAGGCTGCGGAGGCTCTCCTCTCCCACCACGGTATCGGGATTCAGCAATAACACGTATTCACCGGTGCACTGACGGATCGCCTGATTATTGGCCTTGGCGAAACCGGGATTATCTTTATTCTCGATGAAAACCACTTCCGGGAACTTAGGCCGGAGATATTCGACAGATCCATCCGTCGAGTTATTATCCACCACGAACACCTCGGCGTCCATCCCCGTTACGGCGGCACGGACAGAATAGAGGCATTGCTCCAGAAAATACTTCACGTTATAGTTAACGATGATAACGGACAACTTGGTTTCTTCGTAGGTCATTCCGGATATTAATTATGAGTTATGATTTATGAATTAGAAGAGGTGAGATTGAACTCGGTACGATTGATAATGGATCGTCCTAAGGTGATCTCGTCGGCATACTCGATCTCATCACCGATAGATACGCCACGTGCGATGACACTGATCCTCACATCGTAACCGGATAGCTTCCGGTAAATAAAAAAGTTAGTCGTATCGCCTTCCATGGTAGTGCTCAACGCTAAGATGATCTCTTTCACCTCACCTTCGGCCACACGTCGCACCAGACTGTCGATACGCAAGTCTCCCGGTCCGATACCATCCATCGGCGAGATGATCCCGCCCAACACATGGTATACGCCACGGAATTGCCCGGTATTCTCTATCGCCATCACCTCCTTGATATTCTCTACCACGCAAACCAAGGAATGGTCACGGCTGGGGTTGGCGCAAATAGAGCAAACCTCATCATCACATATATTATGGCAGACCTTGCAGTACTTCACGTCTCGACGGAGGGCGACCAAGGCCGCGGCGAAGTTTTCCGTATAGCCGACGTCCCGGCGCAACATATAAAGCGCTAGCCGGAGCGCTGTCTTCCTCCCCACCCCCGGCAAGGAAGCCAATTCATTCACGGCATTTTCCAACAAGGCTGAAGGATATCTTTGATTCATCTACTTTCTGTATTTGACTACAAAAATAGAAAGAATTTACGAATTAACGATAAACCTCAAATTATTTACTCGGCTTCTCCCCCATCCCATTCAAGTCGCACATCTCTTGCTTGATATGTACAACTATAACTGCTCTAGGTATAATTGTTCATGTCCTCAAGTAATAAACATTCTTTTTGCCATATACAAACATACTTACTACTTGATCTATTTCCAAATGATCGCCGTGGGATGTACAGACCACGACGTGATTTGTATATTCCACGACTTGGTCTGTACAGATCACGCCGTGGTTTGTAGAATTATACAGCATGCGAACAAGAATTCATACGCTACTGGGCAAGAATTCATATAGATAATTTGGGTACGGTTGCCCTAACTATTCTAAAGAATCCTTGCATGTCTCAGCCAGAAAACATAAATTTGTCACCCAACACCCGTTTGGTGGAGCTATTACGAACTTATAATCTAACATTTTAATATCGTGAAACCAGAAAATGAAGAAAAGGTAACCGGGCTGCCAGAAAACGCCTACCGAGAATTAAAAGAAGGGGAAAGCTACAAGCCTCTTATGTCTCCCAACAAACACTATCCGGAGGTTACGCCTTGGTCCGTCCTTTGGGGATTGGTCATGGCGGTGATATTCAGCGCGGCGGCCGCTTATCTGGGCCTGAAGGTCGGTCAAGTATTCGAGGCCGCCATCCCGATCGCTATCATCGCCGTAGGGTTGTCTAGCGGATTCAAGCGGAAGAACGCCTTGGGAGAGAACGTCATCATCCAGTCTATCGGGGCTAGTAGCGGCGTGATCGTGGCGGGGGCCATTTTCACCTTGCCCGCCCTTTATATCCTGCAAGACAAATATCCGGAGATCACGGTCAATTTCTTCGAGGTTTTCATGAGTTCCTTGTTAGGAGGTATCATCGGGATCTTGCTATTAATCCCGTTCCGTAAATATTTCGTATCCGACATGCACGGTAAGTATCCCTTCCCGGAAGCTACGGCTACCACGCAAGTACTCGTCTCCGGCGAGAAAGGCGGAAGCCAAGCGAAGCCCTTGATCTTCGCCGGATTAATCGGTGGTTTGTACGACTTCATCATCGCCACCTTCGGTTGGTGGGGCGAGACGATCAGTACCCGTATCGTCGGAGCCGGTGAGATGCTGGCGGAGAAAGCCAAGATCGTGTTGAAGGTCAATACGGGCGCTGCCGTACTAGGTCTGGGTTACATCATCGGATTAAAATACTCCTTGATCATCTGCGCCGGTTCATTCTTGGTATGGTTGGTGATCATCCCCGCCATGTCCGCCATTTTCAGCGCCGACGTACTTACGTTCGGCAATGACGCTATCACGGCGACCGTCGGGAGCATGAGCGCCGAGCAAATCTTCACCACCTACGCCCGCCACATCGGTATCGGAGGTATCGCTACCGCCGGGGTGATCGGCATCATCAACTCTTGGGGAATCATCAAGGGAGCCGTAGGCTTGGCGGCGAACGAGTTGAAAGGAAAAGGAGACGCTGTGGAGAGTAATACTATACGTACGCAAAAGGATTTGTCGATGAAAGTGATAACGATCGGTATCATCGTATCGCTGATCGTCACCTTCCTGTTCTTCCAGTTCGGCGTACTTCATAATTGGTTCCATGCCGCCATCGGCTTATTGCTGGTCGGGGTGATCGCTTTCCTGTTTACGACCGTAGCGGCAAACGCTATCGCTATCGTAGGGACGAACCCGGTATCGGGCATGACGCTCATGACGTTGATCCTCGCCTCCATCATCTTGGTCGCCGTAGGGTTGAAAGGGCCGGCCGGCATGGTATCCGCCCTGATTATCGGAGGCGTGGTTTGTACGGCGCTTTCCATGGCGGGAGGTTTCATTACCGACTTAAAGATCGGCTATTGGCTGGGGAGCACACCCGCCAAGCAAGAGACTTGGAAATTCTTAGGCACACTAGTTTCTGCCGCTACGGTAGGAGGCGTGATCTTGATATTGAACCAGACGTACGGTTTCACGACCGGGCAATTGGCCGCTCCGCAAGCGAACGCTATGGCCGCCGTTATCGAGCCGTTGATGAGTGGTTCGGGGGCACCTTGGGCTTTATACGCGATCGGAGCCGTCCTCGCTGTCGTATTGAACTTCTGCAAGATACCGGCGTTGGCATTCGCTTTGGGTATGTTTATTCCTTTGGACCTGAATACGCCGCTTTTGATCGGTGGAGCGATCAGTTGGTACGTAGGAAGCCGTAGCAAAGACCAAAGCTTGAACTCGGCCCGCTTGGAGAAAGGTACGTTACTGGCTTCCGGCTTTATCGCCGGCGGTGCCTTGATGGGGGTGGTCAGTGCGGCCTTACGCTTCGGCGGAATCAACTTGATGAACGAGGAATGGGCATCTAGCAATGCCGCCGAGATACTGGCGGTTGTCATGTACCTTGTCATGATCGCTTACCTCACATTTAATTCCCTGAACGCGAAAAAAGAATAGAATAAAGGAATAAGGATATGGAAGCACCTGTAATCAATGTGGGAATCATGACCCACAAAGCGGTCTCATTTGTTTTTAACGAAGAGTATGTACATACGGAAACCGGCACGTTCACCATAGGCGAGCAACGTGCCCTCTGGGTAAACGGCAAGATCGTGTACAATGGGAAGCTTTATCAGGAGCTATTCTTCGAGCCGACCAGCCCGCAATCCTCTTTCGACTTGAAGGCGGTCACGATCGGCGTGGATTTTCACTGGCAACGACAGGAGGATCAACGCTTCAAGGGAGCGTTGAACCTCGTGGCGACCGATAAAGGAATCGTCACGATCAACCAAGTGGACGTGGAGGAATACCTTACCAGCGTAATCTCCTCGGAGATGAGCGCCAACGCCTCCAAAGAGTTGCTGAAAGCCCATGCCGTGATCTCGCGAAGCTGGCTCTTGGCGCAGGTCGAGAAGAATTTCAACTTGAACGGATCGGTTACGCCCTATAAAAGTTGTTACCGCGACAACGAGACCTTGATCCGCTGGTACGACCGGGAGGACCATGAGTTGTTCGATGTCTGTGCCGACGACCATTGCCAGCGTTACCAAGGTATTACCCGGGCATCGAACCCGATAGTCAGGGAGGTGATCAAAGAGACCCGTGGAGAGGTATTGATGGATAACGATACGATCTGCGACGCCCGGTTCTCGAAATGCTGCGGAGGCGTGACCGAGAAATTCGAGAATTGCTGGGAACCGGTTCCCCACTCCTATCTTACCGCATTGAGGGACGGCGAGACTCCCGCCTATCCCGACTTGACGGACGAGCGGGAAGCGGAACAATGGATACGTACCTCACCCGAAGCCTTCTGTAATACAACGGACAAGGAGATCCTTAGCCAAGTGCTAAACAACTACGATCAAGAGACCACGGATTTCTACCGTTGGAAAGTAGAATACACGCAAGAGGAACTATCGGGGTTGATCCACCGGAAAACGGGTATGGATTTCGGGCCGATCATCGATCTTGTACCGTTGGAAAGAGGTTCGTCCGGACGTATCACGAAACTCAAGATCGTAGGGGTACGCCGTTCGTTCACCATCGGCAAAGAGCTTGAGATACGCCGGACATTATCCGAGACGCATCTATACAGCTCGGCCTTTGTTGTCGATAAGAAGGATATCCGCCTCGATATCCCCTCCCGCTTCATCTTGACGGGAGCCGGATGGGGACATGGCGTAGGGCTTTGCCAGATCGGAGCCGCCGTGATGGGAGCCAAAGGGTATTCGTACCGGAAAATCCTCACGCATTATTTCCCCGGAGCCTCTATTGAGAAAATGTATTAAACAAAGGTGTCCAAAATCTGGACACCCTTGTCCAATTATTGGACACTCATAAATAATCATACGCTACTCACCCCTCTGTTTTTCAACCACATAAACACAATGGCACGGTATTTGATTTTATCTTACCGGAAAATAATACAATAACAATATGAAAAACATCGGGATCGCAATTCGCTCCCTTTTTAAGAGAGGGCAACACAATGTAATGAAGATTATCTCCTTGGGTATAGGACTGACCATCGGCTTGGTGCTGATCGCTAAAGTCCACTTCGAGAACACCTACGATAACTTCTATCCGGACGGAGACCGGATCTATCGAGTATATGAGAAATTTTTCATGAACGGGGAAGTGGGCGACCACGGGCAAACGCCCGCCGGAGTAATCCCCCTCTTGAAACAAGAGACACCGGAGATCGAGGCCGCCACACGCTATACGTACTTCCGGGGAAACTCCCCTTTTACGATGTCCGACAACAAGCATCGGCTCAAAGCGACCTTCATCCTAGCGGACAGTTGTCTTTTCGACGTATTGCCCCGCCCCATGCTCATCGGAGACCCTAAGCAAGTTCTCTCCCAACCCATGTACGTGCTCGTATCCGACGAGATCGCCGAACGTATCGGCGGTAACGTGATGGGAAAACGCTTCGAGATTGACGACGCGCCGGGACAAGCCCTCACGATAGGCGGCGTATTCAAGAAACTACCGGACAACACCGAACAGAGTTATGACATTATCGTATCCCTTTCTTCCATCAGCAAGTTCATGTGGGACGGAACCCATATGTTAACCGGAAACGACCGCTACCAAAGTTATGTCAAGGTATCGCCGGGTACGACAGAGGCCCAGTTGGAAGCGGGAATGAGACAGATGATCGACAAGCATTTCCCCGTAAACGACCTTAAGAAAGCCGGCGTGGAACTGACCTTCACCTTCCACAAACTACTCAACGTACATATGGAGGACGATATGGCCAAACGTATGGCCTTGATCCTCTCGTTCATCGCCTTCGTATTGATCTTCACCGCCGTAATGAACTATATATTGATCGTGATCTCCTCCATCGTGAACCGCACGAAAGAGATGGCCGTACGCAAATGTTACGGGGCGAGCGGTAAGGATATCCAAGGTATGGCGTTGTCCGAGGTAGGGACCCACGTCACCGTCGCACTAGTGCTGGTCGTACTTTTGATCCTAGGATTTCAAGGAATTATAAAGGAGCTGATCGGCACGGGAGTCCGATCGTTATTCCTATCCACGGGTATGCGGGCGATATGCCTCACGGTCATAGTCGTACTTATCTCTACGGGCATAGCTACCGGCTGGTTCTTAGGACGCATTCCTGTAGCGGCTGTTTTCCGGAGTATTCGTGAAGCACGCCGCCTTTGGAAACTGGGACTCTTGTTCTTCCAGTTCACGGCAATCAGCTTCCTCGCCTCCTTATTGCTAGTGGTAGGCAAGCAATACGACCATATGGTAAATGATCATCCGGGATACAATCCCGAGAACCTCGCCTATGTGTATATCGGTGCCGTAGACTCCACGGGGCGTGCCAAACTGATCGAGGAAACCCAGAGATTGCCCGAGGTAGACGCCATCACGACTTGCTATAACCTTCCTTTCTGGGGAGCCTCGGGCAATAACGTCTATCTTCCGGGAGACGACCGGGAACTATTCAACATCGCCGACCTCTACGACGTAGGAAACGATTACCTGAACGTATTGGAAATCCCGATCGTAGAAGGACAATACTTCACAGAGAATACCACCTCCTCGCAAGAGATACTGGTGAGCCGCAATTTCATTGAATACATGAAACCTTTCGCCGACTGGAAGGATGGAGCCGTGGGCAAGACGGTACAAATAACCGGACACGATACCAAGTCCGAGTCGATGCCTCTCTTCACGATCCGGGGCGTATTCGAGGACTTCCGCCTAGGTTCCATAGCGGGAGAAGATCCGCGAGCCAAGATCATGTTCTATACGAAAGGGGCGGCCCAACATATGGTCATTCGGTACCATAGTCTTTCTTCCGAGGCTCTACGCAAGACGCAGGATCTAATGGGGCAACTCATCCCGGATAAAGAACTCAACGTAATCTCCTTCAAGAGCGAGATGCTGGAAGGATACACCTCCTCCCGGAAATTCCGTGACTCCGTCATGATCGGTGGCATCGTCACCTTGCTGATCGTCTTCATCGGATTGATCGGATACACGAACGACGAGGTGAACCGTCGCCGGAAAGAAATGGCGATCCGCAAGATTAACGGAGCCACGGTAAAAGACATACTCCATATTTTCTTGAAAGATATCATCACCATGGCATTGCCGGCCATCTTACTTGGTTGCGGTATCGCTTTCTATATCTCCCAGAAATGGCAAGAGCAATTTTCGGAGAAGATCCAGCTATCCTGGTATCTATTCGTGGGAGGAGGCGTATTGGTACTCACTGTCATACTGGCGGTTTCCGGATATAACGTATTCCGTACCACCCACGACAATCCCGTAAACAACCTCAAGTCCGAATAAATCAAAAGGGCCGCATCTTATCCAGACGGCAGCCCTTTGACTTAATGTTTACCTATTTCCCGGTTATGATGAACAACCGGTTCGCTTTCACTCTCACGAGCTATTACTATGATACAAAGGTAGGCCGAAGGTTTAAAACGATCAAAAAGAATTCGACGAATCGGGCGTTTTCCTCGGTGAATCCCGTTATTTTTCCTACTTTTGTCCCTATTAATACATACAACCATGGGACTGAAAAAACAATTCGTATCGGCGATTTTACTAGGCAGCGCGCTAACCGCTCCCCTATTCGCTCAAGATATCGCCACCCCGTCTAGCTCGATAGACACTTTAGCCATTTTCTCATTCAACGATTTCCATGGGGCTTTCGCCTCCGACGGGATCACGCCGGGAGCCGCCCGGTTGGTACAAATGACACAAAACGAGAAGCAACGCTATCCGCATTCCATCGTTGTCTCAGGCGGAGATAATTTCAGCGGAAGCTATTTCTCCAAGATCACGAAAGGCGAGCCTATCAAAGAGATGTACGAGGCGATGGACGTGGAGATGTCCGCCATCGGTAACCACGAGTTCGACTGGGGGCTTCCTTATCTAGTGGACACCGCCGCTTTGAATATCCCCCATGTGGCCGCCAATATCACCGAAGAGAAGAGATATACTCACCCCGACTGGTTGAGTCCCTATCGTATCGTAGAGCGTAAGTTGAAAGATGGCTCCTCCCTGCGCATAGCCTTCATCGGACTGACCACGACGGACACCTACGTCAAGACCAAGCCGGAGAACCTGAAAGGGCTTCAGTTCACGCATCCGCTGGGAGCGGCCTGCATACAAACCGTCTACCAGTTAAAGAAAGAGGGCCAGATCGATATGATTATCCTCTTGATGCACATCGGCACGGATATGAAAATGCCTTACCGCATCACCGAGGAGAACGCCCAAGGACTGCCGTTCATCGATAAGGTAGACGCCATCATATCCGCCCACTCGCATGAGCTGGTGCTCGATAAAATCAATAACATCCCCATCATCCAAGCCGGCGTAAACGGTACCCATATCGGGAAACTGCTGTTCCAGATACAAGATTTCAACGGACACCGGGATATCTCTTTCATCCAAGGGGATACCGTGCGTGTAGCCTGCGAGGAGAACCCGGAGATGCGAGAGGCCGTGGAGAAGATCATGGATAAATATCGGCTGAACGAGAAACTTGCCACGGCAAAAGAGGCCTTGATCCACGACCGTACCATCAATAAGTTCGACTATACGCCTATCGGGGCGTTGGTCACGGCCGCTTACGCCAAGCGTTTCCAAAAAGAGATGCCCGCTTACAAGGATCAGCCGGTGATCGGCGTAAACCATTACGGAGGTATCCGTGCGGCCCTTCCGAAAGGGGATATCACCCGACTGCGTGCCGGCAACATCCTGCCTTTCGGCTCCGCTATCGTTGCCTATCGTTTCGACGGCAAGCGGTTGAAGAAGCTATTGGAGGATGGACGGAAGAATCCGAACGGTTTCCTTCAATCCTCCGACCTCACGCTTACCCTAAGCGGAAATAAGATCGAGAAAATAGTCTATACAAGAGACGGGCAAAAGACCGAGATCGAGGACAATACCCCTTGCGTGGTGACCCTAGACGCTTTCATCACCGATGGCGGAGACGGGTACGACGCCTCTTTATTCAAGGGCTACGAGATCCCGGAATTCGATAAATTAGGTATCATATCGACCGACGCTTTCATGGACTACCTAAAGGGCTTCAAGAAACCCATCACGGTAGAATCCACGCATATGCCGGTTATTTCAAAGTAAAGCCGTATCTTTGCGCAGAAGAAGACAGAAGTTAGCAATACATGAACAGCTATATGATCCTTTTTATTATCGCTGCCTATTTCGCCGTCTTGCTGCTGATAGCATGGATCACGGGACGTAATAACAGCAACGAGGCATTCTTCCTCGGGAACAGGAAATCACCTTGGTATATCGTTTCTATCGGTATGGTAGGGACATCCTTATCGGGGGTGACGTTCGTATCGGTACCCGGCATGGTGCGGGCGATCGATATGACGTATATGCAGACTGTATTAGGCTTCTTCGTGGGATATATCATTATAGCCAAGGTATTGCTACCGCTATACTATAAGTTGCAACTTACCTCCATCTACTCGTATCTGGATGACCGGATCGGGAGAAGGGGGTACAAGACAGGGGCCTCATTCTTCCTGCTCTCGAAGATCGTAGGGGCGGCCGCACGCTTATATCTGGTGGTCTTGATCTTGCAAACCTACGTGTTCAACGCTTGGAACATCCCATTCGCCGTGACCGCTATCCTCAGTATCCTGCTGGTATGGCTATATACGTTCCGGAGCGGTATCAAGACGATCATCTGGACAGATACGTTGCAGGCCCTTTGTCTCGTGGCAATGTTGATCGTGATCATCTGGCAGGTGAAGGACAAGATGGGACTGGATTTCAGGGGTATGGCGCAGACCTTGGTGGAAAGCCCTCATTTCCGGATCTTCGAGTTCGGCGATTGGCATAGTACGCAGAACTTCTTCAAGCAGTTCTTCAGCGGTATCTTTATCACGATCGTCATGACCGGGCTGGATCAGGACATGATGCAAAAGAACCTCTCCTGCAAGAGCTTGAAAGATGCCCAGAAAAATATGTACACATATGGATTCGCCTTCACGCCGGTCAACTTTTTGTTTCTCGCGCTGGGGGTACTGCTACTGACATTGGCGGCACAGCGGAGCATCCAGTTGCCAACCCTCAACGACGATATCCTCCCGATGTTTTGTACCTCGGGGATCTTGGGCGGGAGTATCTTGATCTTCTTTACGATCGGTATCATAGCGGCGGCTTTCAGTAGCGCCGACTCGGCGTTGACAGCGCTCACCACCTCTTTTTGCGTGGATATCCTCGGCGTGCAGAGAGAGGAAGCGAAAAGGGCGAAACGTACCCGCCTAAAGGTACACGTGATGATATCCGTCTTGTTCGTCTTGATCATCTTGGCGTTCAAGGCCGTAAATAACCGGAGTGTTATCGACGCGATCTACATGATAGCGTCGTACACGTATGGTCCTCTATTGGGGCTGTTTGTTTTCGGGCTTTTCACGAAGCGGAACCCCCGTGACAAATACGTGCCCTATATCTGTATAGCCTCCCCGTTGATTTGCCTCGCCACGGATTTCTTGGTGAAACAATACGCAGGCTATACGTTCGGCTATGAGATGCTTATGGTAAACGGAGGCATCACGTTCGCCGGGCTGTGGCTTTCGGCAATTGAAAATGGAAAATTGAAAATTGAAAATTAAGCTTCGCCATTATTCATTATTCACTATTCACTATTCATTATTCATTAATTTATATTTTATGGAAATTAAAAGCGCAGAATTTGTTATCAGTAACACAGACGTAAGGAAATGCCCCGAGGGTAATAAGCCGGAGTATGCCTTCATCGGACGAAGTAATGTAGGCAAATCCTCCTTGATCAATATGCTTACCAACAAGAAGGGCTTGGCGATGACTTCTCAAACACCGGGTAAGACTTTACTTATCAATCATTTTCTTATCAATGACGAGTGGTATCTGGTAGATCTTCCGGGGTATGGCTTCGCCCAACGAGGCAAGGAGAACCGGGAGCAATTGAAACGTATCATCGAGAACTATATCCTCGATCGCGAGCAACTGACCAACCTATTTGTCCTTTTGGACTGCCGCCACGAGGCGCAAAAGATCGATCTGGAGTTTATGGAATGGCTGGGTGAGAGCGGGGTTCCTTTCTCTATCATCTTCACGAAGATCGACAAGATCAGCAAGGGACGCTTGAAAGAGAACCTAAAAGTCTATACGGATAAATTACTGGAGACTTGGGAAGAGCTTCCTCCGATCTTCCTCTCTTCCTCGGAGAAGAAAGAGGGACGGGATGAGATTCTGGACTATATCGAGTCTATCAACAATAGCTTGAATAATTGAAAATTAGTTGAGTTGATATGGGATTAGCTTCGGTTCTTCTGGTTTTATCTCCGTTTACGCAGATCAATACGCCTTATCCTTCCACGGCTTACCTAAAAGGTTATTTGGAGGCAAAGGGTGTACGTGCCGGGCAGGCGGATCTGGGTATCGAGACAATCTTGACTTTGTTTTCCACGCAGGGTCTCGGGGAGTTATTCGCCGAGATCGAGCGACGGAAAGGTAAATATCCGGCTAAAGTCCGGGGGATGCTGGCTAATAAGCAACGGTATATCGACACGATAACCGCCGTTGTCGCTTTCCTTCAAGGAAAGAACGATCCTCTCGCTTATCGCATCTGTAATCAAGATTACCTTCCAGAAAGCGATCGCGGGAGCCAAAACGAGGAGGAGCTGGAATGGGCATTCGGTACTTCGGGATTACGGGATAAAGCCCGTTATCTGGCAACCTTGTATCTGGAGGATCTCTGCGACTTGATCCGGGAAACGATCGACCCGGATTTCGGTTTCAGCCGATATGCCGAGCATCTAGGCCGCTGCGCCTCCTCCTTCGACGAGATCGAGGAAGCCCTCCAAAAGCCTTTCAGCTTTATCGATCGCATGACGCAGCCGCTATTAGAAAAGCACATAGCCGAGAGCAAGTCCAAGGTGATCGCATTCAGCGTACCTTTCCCGGGGAATTTATTCAGTTCCCTCCGGCTCGCCCAGTGGCTGCGGCAGGCACATCCCGATATCCCGATCCTTATGGGAGGTGGTTTCGTGAATACGGAACTTCGCTCCATCACGGATACACGCTTCTTCAAATACATCGATTATCTCTTGCTAGATGATGGAGAGGACCCACTTTTCCAAGTGTTACGCTATCTAGACGGGGCGATCCCAAAAGAGGAACTGGTACGCACCTTCTCCTTGGACGAGAGCGGTAGCCGGGTCGTTTATCAAGATAATCCCGCTTACCCCGCTTGCCGGCAAAGCGAGACTGGATTCCCGGATTACGAGGGCTTGCCGCTGGACAAATACATCTCCGTCATGGAAATGGCCAACCCGATGCACAAGCTTTGGAGCGATGGTCGCTGGAATAAACTGACCTTGGCGCACGGTTGCTACTGGGGGAAATGCGCCTTCTGCGACGGCTCATTGGATTACATCAAACGATATGAGCCGAATACAGCCAAGACTTTGGTAGACCGTATGGAGCGCTTGATCGAGCAAACCGGTGAGATCGGCTTCCATTTCGTGGACGAGGCCGCTCCACCCGCCTTGCTACGGGAAATGGCGCAGGAGATAATCCGCCGTGGGATAACCGTCGTGTGGTGGGGAAATATTCGTTTTGAGAAAAGCTATACTGAGGAACTATGCGACCTTCTTCAACGAAGTGGCTGCATCGCCGTATCGGGAGGCCTGGAAGTAGCCTCTCCCCGACTCCTCAAACTGATAAATAAAGGGGTGACAGTGGCTCAGGTGGCACGGGTCGCCAACAACTTTATCGGGGCTGGTATCATGGTCCATGCCTATTTGATGTATGGTTTCCCGACCCAAACCGCTCAAGAAACCATAGATTCCTTGGAAACAGTCCGGCAAATGTTTGAGCTAGGGCTGATCCAATCCGGATTTTGGCATCGTTTCGCCATGACAGCACATAGTCCTGTGGGGTTGCACCCCGCCGAGTACAGTTGCCGTGTCACGGAGTCTCCCTTTGGGGGATTCGCCCGTAATGACGTACAGTTCGAGGCGCTTTCCGGCTGCGATCCGGAGCTTTTCAGCGAGGGGCTTCGCGTTTCCCTCTATAATTACATGAATGGAACTGGTTTCGATTTGCCTTTGCATAAATGGTTTGGCGGCATGAAAGTGCCACGCACCACCCTGCCGCCAAATTATATAGAGAGAATAGTGGAGGAATAGCCCCGCGGAGGCTCGCCGAGTATTTAATAACTGATCTTACACCCCACGAAATAACTTCTGGGAATCCCCGGGCCATAGATATACCCGGCATCCCGGTGCGCTCCCTTGTCGAAATCATCTTGATAGGAGTCGAAGATATTCTGGACTCCAGCATTTACCTGTAAAGTCACGGACTTGAAGATCGGGAAGTCATAAGCCAGCTTGAGATTCAAGTCGAAGAAATCACGAGTCTTCTCCTCACGATCTTCCGGGATATAACCCGCCAAGTGCTGCACCAACATACTTCCCGTATATGTACCCGTCAAGGAAGCGGAGAAACGCTTGACCGGCGTGAAGGTAGAAGTGAAATAACCATATACGTCCGGAGAGCGGAACATCTTCTTCTGCGGAGTGATATTCGGATTCTCGCTCCATTGCTCCGCCTCCTTGTAACGGCTCCGTTGCAAGGTAGCGCCCGCCTGTATCTGCATCCAAGAATAGGCCATCTTACCCTCCAGATTGATACCCATCACACGGGCACCCTTTCCGTTACGGCGTTCCATCAGCAGGTTATTATCCTCGTCACGGCCGATCTCCTCCAAGATAAACACGTTCCGCAAATCCGTATAGAAACCTTCCACCAAGAAATTCACCTGAACCGGGCCGAAGCGATGATAGAAATCTACGGAAGCACTCACGCTCTGCGAATTCTCCTCCTTCAAGTCCGGGGAGATCTGGATGATCGCCACGTCGCCACCCACGGCGGTGATATGCAAATCCTCGTCGAACGCTTGAGGAGCCCGGAAACCGCTGGAGTACGACATACGCAGGTTGATATCCTTCGTCGGATTGAAACGCACGTTCGCACGAGGGCTAAAGATCACGTGATCCATCATATTATGCTTATCCAAACGGCCACCGATCAAGAAACTCCAACGATCATTCTTCCACTCGTTCTGGGCAAAAGCACTACCGATATGCACGGTCTGGGCGATCGTACGGTTATAACCAAGCATCTCGTCCTGCAAATCATCGTAGCTATACTCGGCACCTCCCGTAAAGGTAGCGGGCATAAAAAGGCATTTGTCCCATTCGTAGGAGTATTGGGCGCCACCGATAAAGGTCATGTCCGTCGTGTTACCATAGGCGTTCGGGTCTTTTCCGGCGCCGTAATAACTCTGGCGTTTCGTATGCTGGGCGGAGGTGTACACATTCAGCCGATGATGATAGTCACGAGAGAAAAGATCGAATTTCAGGCCTCCCCCGTTGATCTGGTGGTCGGTCTGCTCGGTGATATCCGTCTCGTGAGGCGGAAGATCCAATAAATTACCGCCCCGGCGGAACTCGCTGATGTTATGGTACTCGAAAGTGAGCTTGGAGTAATTGCTGGTCTTTAGGTAGGAACGGAATCCGAGGGTCTTCGCCTCCAACTTACCAAGCTCTGAGTAGCCGTCGCCATCATGGTCGTAAGAGGCACGGTGGCGGCCCTGCCCGAAGAGGTAGATACCCGCCTTATGATCGTCCGTCACCAACGAGGCGTTCACGGTGGTATTGTTATCCGGACGGCTTCCCCCGATCATCGTCAACGAATGGGCGATCTGGGCAGAGTTGCGCATCGGCTCCTTCGTGATGATATTGATCGTACCGGCGATAGCGGACGAACCGAACAAGGCCGAGCCTCCTCCGCGCATCACCTCCACCCGCTCGATCATATTCGCCGGGATCTGCTCCAAGCCATATACGCCAGTCAGGGCGCTGAAGATCGGCCGGCTATCCACCAAGATCTGGGTATAAGGGCCTTCCAGACCATTGATACGCACTTGTTGGAAACCGCAATTCTGGCAGTTATTCTCCACACGCACGCCGGGCTGGAAATTCAAGCCGTCGGCCAAGGAAGTCGCGTGTGTGGTCTCGAACACCTTGGAGTCGAGCACGTTTACCAAGGAAGGAGCCAGACGGCGGGTCGTCTCGTTACGGTTTGCCGATACGACAACACCGTCCAAGGAGACAGCGTCTTCCTCGGCATTGAAATTAATCTCCAATGTCTTCCCTTTCTTAAGGTTCACCGTCTTCTCCTCGGTTTTATATCCGATAGACTTCATGACCAAGGTATATTTCCCCTCAGGAAGATTTTTCATATAATAATGACCGGTCGCGTCGGTAGTCGTACCGATTGTCGTACCGTGGAGATAGACATTGATAAAAGAGAGATGCTCTCCTGTTTTCTTATCGAGGATATGACCTACGATATTAGCGTCGGAAGGATTCAGGGAAACATGATCGTCTCCCTCTGCCCACGCTGACGTAAAGATACAGCACAGGCATAGTATAAGTGTAATAAACTTATTCATTGCTTGATTAATAGTTGTTTGAATATTAATGATTACGAATTGCCGAGGAGACGGGGCATGCCCCGTCTCTACAAACGGATATTGATTTCTGGATATGTAATCAAACAACTGGGGGAGCCCGCAGGTATCGCAGTCCCTCAACGGAAGTGACATGATCCGGATAGACCGGAGACTCGGAAAGATTAGATACTTCTAAAGAATAGAATTGTAAACGTAACGGGTGAATCGCCCCGTCCATCACGTGAATAGACGAGAGCATATGAAACAACTGTATCTCCGCCAGAGAGGCATGATGATGGCAAGTACCGTCCGCCGTCTTCTTGAAAGGGTGCGCATGCACGATGGTCGTACCATGCTCCACATGGACGTGCGTAAAAAGCGAGACGCTGCTATAATACGCAATAAAAAGTACCGGCAGCAACCACTTTATATATTTAACCATCGTTTCCCTCACCCTGTATCATCGTTATTTCGTGGGCAAAGATACTACAATTTTTTTAATTGCTTTGTTTTATGTATTTTCGCGCTTCTAAAGCAAAAAAGAAACTCTTATGAATTGGTTACTTGAGACGCTTGCAGAACCCTCGATGATACAGGCCGTGGCTGTCATTTCTATCGTGGCGGCGGTTGGTGTGTATTTAGGGCGGCTAAAGATATTCGGCATTTCATTAGGCATTACTTTTGTATTCTTCGCCGGTATTATGGCAGGGCATCTGGGCATTACCGTAAATAAGGACATGCTGAACTTCGCCCAGAATTTCGGGCTTATCGTTTTCGTATATACCTTGGGATTGCAGGTAGGTCCCGGTTTCTTCTCTTCCCTAAAAAAAGGCGGGGTGGAAATGAATACGATGGGATTAGGGGTGATCGCTTTAGGACTGATTTTGACGTTGGTGTTTCATTGGATAACAGGAATCTCCGTCCCCGTTATGGTAGGGTTGCTATCCGGTGCCGTAACGAATACCCCGGCCCTAGGTGCCGCCCAGCAAGCGCTCTTACAGATGGATCCGGAAAATACGAGGAACGTAACGGATATGGCTCTGGCCTGTGCCGTAGCTTATCCATTAGGTGTCGTAGGCGTAATTCTCGCTATTATCATCTTGAGGTCCTTATTCGCTAAAAAGACACAGGACACGCATAAGGAGCAAGACACGACAACAAACGTAGCGGAATTTCAGGTATTAAACCCCTCTATTTACAATAAGAGCATCCAGCAAGTCATGAAATTGACAGAGAAACATTTCGTGATCTCCCGCCTCTGGAGGAACGGAAAGGTGACGATCCCTACCTCTGAAACCATCTTAAAGGAAAAAGACCATTTGCTTATCATATCCGTAAAGGCGGATGTCGAATCCATCAAGGTACTTTTCGGAGAACAAGAGACTACGGACTGGAATAAGGAAGATATTGACTGGAACGCTATCGACAGCCAATTGATCTCCCGCCGTATCGTCGTAACCCGCAACCGGGTAAACGGGGTAAAGCTAGGCTCGCTCCGGCTCCGCAACCTATACGGGATCAACATCACCCGGGTGAACCGCGCGGGTATCGATCTGGTGGCCTCCCGTGACCTCCGTCTACAGATCGGGGATAAACTAACGATCGTAGGCGAGGCCAATTCCGTGAATAACGTGGGTAAGATCTTGGGAGACGAGCTGAAACGGCTGGATAACCCCAACCTGCTTGCCATATTCGTAGGACTTACGCTGGGCGTATTAATCGGGGCGATCCCAATTGCCATACCGGGAATGAGTACCCCCATCAAGCTGGGTATCGCCGGAGGACCGATCATCGTTGGAATCTTGATGGGTGCGTTCGGCCCCCGTTTCCACCTAACGACTTATACCACCCAGAGCGCGAACCTGATGATGCGGCAGTTTGGTATAGTGATCTATCTGGCGGGACTGGGAATCGACTCCGGAGCTCATTTCTTCGAGACCGTCTTCCGTGCCGAAGGATTGTTATGGATCGGCCTCGGTTTCCTATTGACGATCGTACCGGTCTTGATCGTCGGGTTCATCGCCTCTCAATTCTTCAAGCTAGATTACGCCCACAACATAGGTATGCTATGCGGAAGCATGGCCAATCCGATGGCCTTGAGTTATGCCAATACGACCGTCGAGGGTGACGAGCCTTCCGTATCTTACGCTACGGTTTACCCGTTATCCATGTTCATCCGGGTGATTTCTGCCCAATTATTGATCATGTTATTCACTTGACTGCTTAAAAAGTCTAACATTCGACCTGTTTTTTGTTTCACTTACCTTATCTTTGCAAGACATTTGAAACAATACTTTGATGAATGAATGAAACTATACTCAATGGGCTACTGAACTTGTTCGCTATATTTGCTTCGTTGGCAAAAATAGAAAGTGACCAAGCGCGTCAGGCCGTCAATTCTTACTTAACCAGTCACTTTGGTATCCGCTCCCATAAAGAATATATGGAGCTATTTGATGAGATACAAAGTGTTTACGATGATCCGGACTTCGATATCGATAGAGAGAGTGTTATTATCAACGTATGCAACCAGCTCAAGCCCAAATTGATTGCGGAAGACCAGCTATTGCTTCTTCTCCGTTTCATGGAGTTCGCCCATGGCAACAATGAAGGATTGAACGAGAACTTAGCCATTTTCCATAAGATCGCTACGATATTTAATATCGACACGGATACCTTCGACAATCTATACGCCTTTGTTGTCGGTAAAAAATCTCCCTCCATACTTACGATCAACGCTGATGATAGCGATAAAGACATCAACCATATCTACAGAAGGGGATTGGAGGGCGAGATACGGGTGTTGAGACTGACCCGGTTCGACCGAATGGTCTTTATCTACCAAGGCAGCGGACGGGTATTCATGAACGATATCCCGCTTACTTCCGGTATCTTCTATGGCTGGCAACGTAGCAGCGTAATCAAAAGCCCGCTATTCTTGCCGGTTTATTATAGTGATGTCCTCGATGTATTCAATCAGAATGAGCATAAGGAACGTATTTTATTAACCGGGAGGGATATCGAGTTCAGCTTCAAAAATAGCGAGAACGGTATGCACAATTTCTCTTTCAACCTTGAATCCGGCCAGTTGGTAGCCATCATGGGAGGAAGCGGCGTTGGTAAGTCTACCTTGTTAAGCATCTTAAATGGGAATATTATCCCCGGGGAGGGAAGTGTATGCCTAAACGGACATCCGCTGAGTGATCCGGAATGCAAGCAATTGATCGGTTTCGTGCCTCAGGATGACTTGCTGATCGAGGAGCTGACCGTATTCCAAAATCTATGGTATACCGCCCGCCTTTGTTTCGCAAACCTGACCGAAAAGGAGATCGAGGGTCGTGTCAATACGATACTGGAGGATTTGGATCTGAGCAAGATCCGGGATTTGGCCGTCGGGTCTCCAATCCGGAAAACGATCAGCGGAGGACAGCGTAAACGTTTAAATATAGCATTGGAACTTATCCGTGAGCCGGCGATCCTTTATTTGGACGAGCCAACCTCCGGCCTCTCGTCCACCGACTCCGAGAAGGTCATCATGCTGTTAAAGGAACAAACGCACCGGGGACGGCTCGTGGTTGTCAATATCCATCAACCTTCGTCCGAGATCTATAAGTTGTTCGATCGCCTGTGGTTATTAGATACCGGCGGTTACCCGATTTACGACGGTAACCCGATCGAGGCGATCACTTATTTCAAACGGATCGCCAATTACACCGATCAGGATATCAGCGTGTGCGGCACTTGTGGAAATATCAATCCAGAATTAATCCTAACTATTATCGACGCAAAAAAGATAGACGATAGCGGAAACCAGACAAACATCCGGAAGATAACTTCAAAAGAATGGCATGAGTTATATGTAGCTTCCCGCCCGAAGTTCCAAGAGGTTAAGCCTACTCCCCTGCCCCCGAATCATCAGCAGAAGCCCTCGATCTGGAAGCAATTCTGTATCTTCTTGGAAAGAAACATAAAAACCAAGCTGACCAATAAGCAGTATTTGTGCATCGCCTTACTGGAGACTCCTTTATTGGCGGTGATCGTGGCCCTGCTCACCCGCTTCGTACCCGATGACGGGTATTCTTTGCTGGCGAACAAAAACCTGGTATCCTACATTTTCATGGCGGTGATTGTCGCTACTTTCACGGGATTAAGCATCAGCGCCGAAGAGATCATCAAGGACCGGACGCTCCTAAAGCGAGAACGATTCTTGCGATTGAGCCGAGGCAGTTATCTCTCGTCAAAGATGTTCTACCTGCTTTGTATCTCAGCGATCCAAAGTTTGTTATTCATAGTGGTAGGAAATTTATTGATAGGCATCGGAAGCGAGATGTTCCTTACTTGGTGGATCACGCTATGGGCAACCTCATTCCTCGCCAACCTGACAGGTTTGATACTATCGCAATCTTTAAACTCGATCGTAGCGATCTATATAACGATACCGCTGCTTTTAATCCCGCAGATTTTACTTTGCGGCTTAGTTGTCAAGTTCGACGATTTGAGCAGGAGCGCATCCAGCCGGAACATAGTGCCCCTTATCGGTGAGGTTATCCCCTCACGTTGGGCATTCGAGGCGTTGGTTACGGAACAATTCCGGAACAACAGCTACAACCGCCTATTTTTCACGGTCGAAAAAGAAAAGTTCCTAGCGCAATATTACCGGAATGTCCATGCCGACGAGGTGCGCAGCCTCATAAACAGCCTCAACCTGATCCCGAATAAACGGGAAGAAAACACCCGGACGATCCACAACGAACTGGCCGTACTATCCCGTGCCGCCCGTATCGCCCCCTATACGTCCAAAGAGAGTTACGAGAGCTATATGGATAAAGTGGAAAAAGCCCTGCATACCCGTAGCGATAATTTCACGGCGTTATTAGAGAAAAAACGGAAAGAGGTCATTCAAGAACATGGCTCCGAATGGTTGAACACCTTGAAAAAAGAGCACCATAACTCGGCCATTGAGGAACTGGTACTTAACTCAACCAGTACCCAATTCTATAAGGAGGCTCACAACCGGATCTATCCTAAAATCGGGCAGATTTATCTGGAACCGGACAATAATTGGGGACGTGCGCCTTTCTATAGTCATGAGAAAAAATTCGCCGGTTATACATTTTCTACTTTTACATTTAATTTATTAATGTTAGGAATCTTTGCTTTATTGGTAATTATATCTATCTTCGCAGAGTTTCCCGGCAAGTATTTAAACAAAGGGAGCGATTAATGACAAAATATATAATCTAAAAATAAAGAATAACATGAAAAAGAGTTTTGTTAGCCTGCTAACCATAGCAGCGATTACATTTGGAATGGTATCTTGCAACAGCAGTAAAAAACAAGACGCCGCTGAGCAAAAAGTAGAGGAAGAAGCAGCTATCGCAGGAGAAGTATCTAAAGGTCTGCTTACTGCCGAGTTGAAAGACGAGGTTACTCGTTTCTTGAAAGATATGCCGGATTCGGAGTTGCCTTACAAAGTATCTACCGGCGAGGTTACGATCTCTGTCGCTAATACTGATTTTATGTTGCCGGTCAGCAAGGTTTCCGAATTGAACACACAAGCCCAGAAAGCACGTGCTTGCGGTATCTACTTCGCAGACTTGAACGTATTGAAGGCTATGAAAAAGCCGACTACAGATATCGAGAACGTATTGGTTAAATTGACTACGGATCTGGACATTCCATTCGCTATCGACATCATGAAAGAGTCCGCTCCCGCTAACGCCAGCAAAGAGGAGTTAAGCAAATTCATGAAAGACCAAGAAAACAAATTGATCGACGCTATGATGGAAAATGATAAGGCTGACGTTGAACTTGAGTTGTTAGGGGGCATGGCTGTAGAATATGCCATTGTATACGCAAACCCGGGCTTGGTTGTTAAAGGCGACGCTATTTCCGCCGGTTTGAGCGAGAATATGGAAAAACGTATCGGTATCATCCAGCAGATCACAGCCGACTTAGCTAAATATTATCCAGACTTGGAGCAATTAGGAACTACAATCGCTCCGTTAAGCGGAATGGTAGCAACCATAAATACGGCTCGTGAGTCAAAAGCTAAGATTGAGGAAATGCGTGCGAATCTATTGAAGTAATATAAACCTCATATCATAAAAAGTGTATGGTGATAACATCATACACTTTTTTTATATCCCTTCGGATATCACTGCAACAGGCCTTGCAATAGTACTGCAACCCTTATGCAGTAATGCTGCAGCACCTATGCAGTAACACTGCAACGCCCATGCAGTATCCTATATCTTATGAGTTTTGATAAGTACCTTATCCCCATTTTCCAGAGTAGTAGCGAAAAGATAGATAGTTCCTCCATCCACAATTTTAGTTCGCTTACGTAACTCATCCACCGAGAGGGGGAAATTACGGACTGTGATATTCGCTTGGGGAATCTGCCTCGACAAGGTCTTACATTGTTTATTCGTAAAGGGGATCACTTCGTCTACCACAAAAGAACGTCCCGGAAAACTAGGGACAACCTCATCCGACGTATATAAATGACTGCTGACATGCAATTTATTCAATCCAAAACGAGTGGCGACCGCTTTAAACGCACCCGCCTTCAAGATGGAAGCGTTCGGTTCGTATAAATAACGCTTGACTTCTCCACGGATGGAAGCGACAGCTTCCCGTTCTTCCACCAATGAGAACGCAAACAATTCCGGCTCTTCCTCCGAAGTGAAATTCACGCAACAGATTTGAGGACTCCCGCCTTTCGAGCCTCGCTCCAACACAAACAAAAGCTCCTTACATTCATTTTTCACCGAAAGCACCTGTATGGCTGTCACATCCGGAAGCAAATCCAACGTCATATGAATATCCGCCATCGGAGATAATTTAGCGATCACCTTAGGGGCATGACCAAACAAGACAGGAACCAACTTTGTCAAGTCCGGCTCGCAATCTTGCAGCGCAAAAACCCGCTTATTCCCCTCTCCCCTACGAGCCGGATCGATATAAAACACATCTATTCCATCGGTCTTATCTATTAACTCCGTAGAATCGCCATTCAATACCGTTACGTTACCAACGTCTAGCACCTTGAAATTATGGATAGCCGCCTCGCAATAAGCGGGAAAGCGTTCGATATAGGTAACCTGCCGTACTTTCCGGGAGAAGAAATAGCTATCGATCCCCAATCCACCAGTCAAATCACATACATGTGCCTGTGGATCTACCAACCTCTGTTTGTACAAGGCAGTCTGTTCCGAGGAACATTGCTCCGCCGCTATCTTCGCCGGAAAAACCAGTCGATCGTTTTGATACCATGAAGGTAGTTTATCCTTGATCTGCCGCCGAGATTTTAATTGATCCACCACGAAAGGGATATCGATCCCCGGATAACGAGAGGCGGAAAGCAACAGACGATTCAAATCATCCGACGCATGTTCCTTGATAAATCGTGAAAGTTTCTCTATTTGTTCCATGCTTTGTCAACCTATACGTTCTTTAGGCAAAGTTAGCGTAAAACGGCTACCTTTACCATATTCCGACTTCAATTGTATCTCACCGCCGAAACGCTGCGCTATCACTTGGCAAATCGCCAGTCCGAGTCCGGTGCCTTGCGCAAACTCATCCAATTTGCAAAAACGATCAAAGACTTGCTTCTGTTTCTCCTCAGGGATGCCGATACCGGTGTCTTCTACATAGATATGAAGGCAGTCGCCTTTCGTACAGAAATAGTATCCAACTTCTATATAGCCAGAAGTCGTGAACTTGATGGCATTATTGATAAAATTAGACAATACTTGTTTCAGCCGATAAGGATCTACCGCCACAATCACCGGGATCTCGGGGACACGCATGCGTAGCTCTACCCCCTCGGGCATCATCAACTGGAAAGTACAATAGATTTCATTGATCAAGACATTCAAATCATGGCGATCGAAAACAAAACTCATCTTTCCAGATTCCATACGGGAAAGATCTAAAATATCATTGATCAGTTTCAATAGTAAGTCGGAGTTCGTATTAATCAACTTCACGAACTGCTCACGCTCTTCCGGCTCCAAGACCTCTTCCGAGTTCATTAAATTCGAGAAACCGACAATCGCGTTCAGCGGCGTACGGATCTCATGGCTCATATTCGCCAAGAAAGCCGACTTCATCCGATCCGACTCCTCGGCTTTTTCCCTCGCAGAGATCAATACCCCCTCCGTATCCTTGATATTTTGGATATTCAAACATAAGCCATTAATTACATACCCATCATTCGCATCCTCTAAGCTTCCGTAACGAAATTCCCACCATTGGTAACCTTTCCCGTTAAAATCGCAACGATATTGAAGGATATGATGAGAGATCGTACCCGTACAAATGAAATCAATTAAGGATCGCAAACTCTGCCTGTCGTCCGGATGAGTCATCTCGTACAGCTCATCCAAAGGAATTTCCCGGGGAGAAATATTCACAGAACTAAAGAACTCATTGTCAAATCGGAAAGTTCCAGACTGTAATTTCCAAGCGAATATATTACCCCCTTCCAACGCTAAAGAAAGATGCTCTTTCTCCTGCTTTAAATTAGCGAGCACCTCTTTCCTTCGTCTTGCTTCCCGCCAATAGAGATAAAACAAATAACCGATCAATGCCAACAATAAGATCACACCCAAGGAAGAGGCGATAAAAACCTCTATCTTATACCGTTCGGAAATAGGCATATTTATGACATGAACATTAGTAGGGACCTCTTCCTTTGAAATACCTAAACGTTGCATCTCTACCCAATCATACAGATACTCTTTGGGACTCTCTACGATCGGAACGGAAGAGATAGGCGTACCGGAAAGAATTTTAGCCGCCAACCTAGCCTGTTCCGCCGCTTGTATGCGGTTCGAGCAAAAATAGCCTCCCAGAACTTCCACGTTTATATTAAAGATTTCCCGCACTGCCGTAAATGAAGGAGTCACGAACATCTTAGACAAGCCTGCGGATGTATAGTCATAACGGATATTGAAAAATACGCAATAAGGATAGGTACCATTAATATTACTCAATAAAAACTCCCCATTGGCTTTACGAAAAGGCATGAAATGGATTATATTTTTCGAAGGACGTATCGCCTTCATTCTCATCTCGGTTCTAAACATCATGGAATCCACCTTAAAGTCCGGATCATTTAATTGGAAAGCCAATTGATTATAATCCAACACATACCGGCTCGTATCGACCGCTTTTATCAACTCCCGGAAAGCCAACTGCCCTAAGGAGGTCTTATCATAATTGATATAAATGCGAGACTTTCCCATTTGCCGATCGATCAAACGAAGGTTCTCCTCATAATCAATCTTATCCCAGCTACCTGTTACATTCGGATATTCTTCCAGCAAATCCCAATTAGGGAAATTGACGCCAGAGAAAACAACCGGAACTTTCTTTACAAAAGGATGGCCGCATTTCATCAACGTATAGGTAGCCTGATCATCATTCACCAATATGATGTCGGGCTTCCAAAGACGGATCGTATCGATAAAGTTATACATCCGTTCCTCTTCCTCCTCAGCCATATAACACTCGCAGTCGAGATAAAACGTACGGATGTCCGCATTCACCCGATTTTTTCCCAGCTCTTTCCGGATATCTGAGTTTAATTCCAGATAGTTCTTATCATCCCACCGAAAAGATTGGATCACAAGCACACGGCTCCGCTTCGCCTCAGGTTTACACCCCAACGCTAATAAAAGCAGAATAAAAACACCCCCGACATTATTTAAGAATCTCATGTCCAAACTTTAAACAGTAAATGTGACAAAAGTACGACTATTTTCATTATTCACATTCATTAGCTGTATCTTTCTTTTCCCTCTTCCGTTCTAAAATGAATAAATATATAGGGATTGTCAAGGAAAAGCCGTATATTTGTCCATTGGTTGAAAACCTTGTAAACTGTATATTAACAAGATTAATTCTATTAGTAAATGGGAAGAGTATTAGTTATTGGTGCAGGGGGCGTAAGTACCGTTGCTGTTAAGAAAATAGCGATGAATGCGGATGTCTTCACGGATATCATGGTAGCTAGCCGTACGAAAAGTAAATGCGACAAGATCGCCGCCGATATCAAGAACGTGAAAGTGCAAACCGCACAGGTAGACGCAGACAACGTGCAAGAGCTTGTTGCCTTGTTTAACGCCTTCAAACCGGATTTGGTGGTAAATCTGGCCTTACCTTATCAAGATTTGCATATCATGGATGCTTGTCTGGAATACGGTGTTAGCTATTTAGATACGGCCAACTACGAACCGCTTGATGAAGCCAAATATCAATACAGCTGGCAATGGGCCTATAAAGATCGTTTCGAGAAAGCCGGTCTTACCGCTATCTTGGGATGTGGTTTCGATCCGGGGGTTACCGGCGTATATACAGCCTATGCGGCAAAGCATCATTTCGACGAGATACACTATCTGGATATCGTAGACTGCAACGCAGGAGATCACCATAAGGCATTCGCTACCAATTTCAATCCGGAAATCAATATCCGTGAGATTACTCAACGTGGCAAATATTTCGAGGATGGGGAATGGAAGGAGACCGATCCGTTAAGCGTACATAAAGCCTTGAATTATCCGAATGTAGGACCGAAAGAATCGTATTTGATGTATCACGAGGAATTGGAAAGTTTGACCAAAAACTTCCCGACCCTCAAACGGGCTCGTTTCTGGATGACTTTCGGACAGGAATACTTGACTCATCTACGTGTCATCCAAAATATCGGTATGGCTCGTATCGACCCGATCCTTTACAACGGGCAGGAAATCGTTCCGATCCAATTCTTAAAAGCCGTACTGCCGAACCCGGGTGATCTGGGAGAGAATTATACTGGCGAGACTTCCATCGGTTGCCGCATCCGTGGTATCAAGGACGGTAAGGAATTAACTTATTACGTATACAACAACTGTAGCCACCATGCCGCTTATCTAGAGACAGGAGCGCAAGGTGTTAGTTATACCACCGGTGTTCCCGCCATGATCGGCGCCAAATTATTTATGCAAGGCATTTGGAAGAAACCGGGTGTATGGAATGTGGAGGAATTCAATCCGGACCCATTCATGAAAGAGCTGAATGAGCAAGGTTTGCCTTGGCATGAATTGTTTAACATTGACTTAGAATTGTAATATGGCAATACAAATAGGCGATAAGGTTCCCGAGTTTTTGGGAACCGATCAAGACGGTAAAGAGGTAAAGATGAGTGACTATCAAGGAAAGAAAGTAGCGCTATATTTCTACCCGAAAGATAACACAAGCGGTTGCACGGCGGAAGCATGCAGCTTACGTGACGGCTATCAAGCCTTACAAGCGAAAGGCTTCGAAATCATAGGAGTAAGCAAAGATAGCGCCAAATCGCATCAAGGCTTTATACAAAAGCAAAACTTACCTTTCCGTTTAATAGCGGACACAGACACGGCCCTACAAGAACTGTTTGGTGTGTGGGCTGAGAAAAAAATGTACGGACGTTCATACATGGGGACTCTCCGGACCACCTTTATCATCAACGAGGAAGGTATTGTTACAAATATCATCGGACCGAAAGAGGTGAAGACAAAAGACCATGCAAATCAAATCCTTAATTTATAAGGGACACATATGGCAAAAGAAGAAAATTTGTTCGAAGAAAAAGCGAAAGAAGAAGGTGGTAAACCAGCCGCTAATGCGGATAAGCTAAAGGCTTTACGTGCGGCAATGGATAAAATCGAGAAGAACTACGGAAAAGGTTCGATCATGAAACTGGGCGATGAAAGCATCGAGGATATCGAGGTGATACCGACAGGCTCTATCGCTTTAAACGCAGCGCTGGGCGTAGGTGGATATCCGAAAGGACGTATCGTCGAGATCTATGGTCCGGAATCTTCCGGTAAGACAACGATAGCGATCCATGCGATCGCCGAGGCGCAGAAAAAAGGAGGTATCGCCGCATTTATCGATGCGGAGCATGCTTTTGACCGTTTCTATGCCGAGAAGCTAGGCGTTGATGTAGAGAACCTATGGATCTCCCAGCCGGATAACGGTGAGCAGGCCTTGGAAATAGCCGAGCAATTGATCCGTTCATCCGCCGTAGATATCATTGTTATCGACTCCGTAGCCGCATTGACTCCTAAAGCCGAGATTGAGGGCGATATGGGAGACAGCAAGATGGGTCTGCAAGCTCGTCTAATGTCGCAAGCCCTTCGTAAGTTGACGGCCGCGATCAATAAGACGAATACGACCTGTATCTTCATCAACCAATTGCGTGATAAGATCGGTGTAATGTTCGGAAACCCAGAAACAACGACTGGTGGTAATGCGTTGAAATTCTACGCTTCAGTCCGTTTGGATATCCGTAGCATCGGAAAGCTAAAAGATGGTGACGAGATCAAGGGAAACCAAGTGCGTGTGAAAGTTATAAAAAACAAGGTGGCTCCTCCATTCCGCAAGGCAGAGTTCGATATCATGTTCGGTCAAGGTATCTCCCGTTCCGGAGAGATCATCGATCTTGGTTCTGAACTGAATATCATCAAGAAGAGCGGTTCATGGTACAGCTACAATGATACCAAATTGGGACAGGGTCGTGATGCGGCAAAACAATGTGTCGAGGACAATCCCGAATTGGCAGACGAATTATCCGAATTAATATTTGAGGCATTAAAAGCCAACAAGTAATTTGCGGGGGCGGGCAAACCCCGCCCCTATACAAAATTGTAATGAGTAATAAAGACAAATATCGTTTACTTTGCAATACTGAAAAAAATATACCGATCTTCTCACATGACTGGTGGTTGGATACGGTTTGCGGAGAAAAAAAATGGGATGTCTTGCTTATAGAACAAAAGGGAAGGATACAGGCAACCCTCCCCCTTTACGTCCCCCATTCCGATATTGTCTCAATGCCTTCTTACACCCAAACGATGGGCCCTTGGTTCGCCGCAAGTTCCTCCGACACGAAATATACGACCGAGTTAGGACGACGTCAAGAACTATGCAAACAATTCACGGAAGAACTAAAACGCTATCCGCACTTCCTGCAAAATTTCAATTATGACATTACGGATTGGCTTCCGTTTTATTGGGCGGGATATAACCAAACGACACGTTATACCTATTTATTAAAAAATATCCGGGATCATCAAGCGGTATGGGAGAATATGAGCCCCAATATCCGGCGAAATATTGCGAAAGCGCAGAATAAATACCATATATCCGTAAAAAAAGGGATTCCTTTGAATGAGTTCCTAGCTGTACAAGCCCAAACATTTGATCGCCAGCATGTACGAATCAAGGAAGACACGAATGTACTGAAAGACTTGATCGCCACTTGCCGGCAAAGAGGACAAGGTGATTTATGGGGAGGTTATGACGAGCAAGGCCATTTACATGCGGCCGCTTTCATCGTATGGCAAGATCGATCGGCTTACTATCTCGCAGGAGGAGGAAATCCGGCCTATAGAGGTTCCGGAGCGCAAAGCTACGTCCTGTGGGAATGTCTTCATTTCGTTTCTCAATTTACGACGGTATTTGATTTCGAAGGGTCTATGCTACCCGGAGTAGAACGTTTCTTCCGCGAGTTCGGAGCTATCCAAACCCCATTTTTCACAATATCTAGGGGGAAATTGAGTTTATTAGACAGAGCACGCATTAAACTAAGCAAATGGGTATGAAAAATCGCACTTTACATTATATAATACGTTTTCTTGTAGGAGATGATGTCCCTAGCGAACTGGTGGAAACGATCGGGTACACGGCTGATCCCAATAAATTCGACCGATATAACGTCGTTATTATTCCATCCGGCTTCTTTGATGGACAAACATACGGGACTCCCGCTTCCTTACCGGAACTCCCCTTGCAAGAGGTTCAAGGTATCCCCTTGTTATTCGGCTCGCCGAAAGAGGAATGGATAAGAGATACATGGGTGGTTCATGCCGATATCATCGCAAGTACTTATTTTCTCATTTCCAGATACGAGGAGATGGTACGGCGTGGACTTCGGGATGAGCATGGAAGATTTCCCGGTAAAGAGTCCTTACCCTACCGGGCCGGTTTCCTGCATCGTCCGATCGTGGATGAATATCGCATGCTGCTTCATCGTTGGCTACGCCAATCCCGGTTACGTGTACCCGAGGTAAAAAAGCAAATCCGGAAGATCTACCTCACGCACGACGTAGATTCTCCGACTCTATATCGTTCGTGGAAAGGTTTGATACGGTCTATTAGAGATAGAAGAGGTTTATATAAATCCTTTCAAGGTAAATTCGGTTCCCTTGAGAAAGACCCGTTTTATACCTTCCCTTGGTTTTTCCGCCAGAATAGTATCCTTCAGGACTTGATCGGGAAGGAACAATGTCACCCTATCCTATTTATCCGGAACGGGGGGAAAGCCAAGCACGACAAACCTCATTACGATTTGAGGAATAAAGATATTCGTAAATTGATAAAAAGTGCTTTAGAGCATAATGTAACTATTGGTTTGCATAGTAGCTACCAAGCGGGTACGACTCCCAGCCTTATCCGGAAAGAGAAAACCGGTCTGGAAGATCATATCGGTAAAAATGTTCGGTTCAACCGTCATCATTTCTTGGCAATCCGGGAACCGGAAGATATGGACCAAATAGAGGCTGCTGGGGTTACGGACGATTTCACCATGGGGTACGCCGATGTCTCCGGATTCCGGTTAGGGACTTGCTACCCGGTTCGTTGGATCAATCCGATCACCCGCCGGCTATCTCCTCTCCGACTACATCCGCTTATTATAATGGATTGTACCCTAGAGGAGGAGAAATATATGGGACTGGATTTTGACAGGGCTTTAACCTATTGCCGGAATTTAGTGGAACAAGTAAATAATGTAGGAGGTGAATTGGTTTTACTATGGCATAATGACTCCGTACAAGAAGGGTCCGGAAGTTATTTACGTAAATTATACGCCCAGCTATTAAAAGAATTAGCGAAGCAGTGAAAACAATAAAATCCCTGTATTCAAATAAATCAGAAAGAATGATTACTAATTGTAAAAATATTTTAGTCCTCGCCCCTCATACGGATGATGGGGAACTTGGGTTGGGGGGAACTATCTCACGCCTGATAGAAGATGGTAAAAAAGTGACCTATGTGGCTTTCTCCACCGCACAGCAATCGGTTCCCGAGGGTTTTCCGAAAGATATCTTGAAGACAGAGGTCAAGCAAGCGACCCAGACCTTAGGTATAGAACCGGAAAACCTAATCATATACAATTACGAAGTAAGAAAACTGGGATACGCAAGACAAGAGATATTAGAGGAGTTAATACGCCTGAAAAAAGTATCCGATTTTGACCTAGTCTTCATCCCTAGCTTGCACGACATCCACCAAGATCATACGACGATCGCCCAAGAGGGTCTACGAGCGTTCAAAAACACGAATATATTAGGTTATGAGTTAATCTGGAACAACTTGACATTCAATACACAATGTTTTGTAAGGCTGGAAGAGCGCCATATCGACGCAAAGGTAGAATCATTGAAAGCCTATAAATCGCAAGGAGCGAGAGATTATCTATCCAAGGACTTTATCTATTCATTAGCGAGAGCACGGGGCGTCCAAGCGGGATGTACCTATGCGGAAGCGTTTGAAGTCGTTCGTCTATTCTTATAACACTGATTGAATCCATGAATAAACTCCTTATCATATGTGATATGTTCCCACCCGCTTTCGCCCCCAGAATGGGATATCTATGCAAATATTTGACACGCATGGGATGGGAAGTTACCGTAGTGACAGAATACATAGAAGACAATACATTCGAATTCCTTACGGGGTATGCGGACGTGTATTGCGTCCGCTACTACAAAGCATCAGGAAAGATCTCAAAGCATATCGAATGGATGTGGGTCATGTTTCTAGACATCTTGTTTGGTTATAAAGACATGAGAATAATCAACGCATGCATCCCCTTAATAAAGACCAACCAGTACAAGGGGATATTGTGTAGCACATACCGCACCTTTCCTTTAACCGCCGCCAAGACGTTAGCGATCCATACCAACCTCCCTTTCGTCGTGGATTTACGAGATATTATCGAGCAATATGCCTCCAACGAATATATATCGCATAAATTCCATACATTTTCATGGTTAGACGCATTCATCACAAAGCGATTTCGCAAACGGTTACTTAGAAAGCGAAATAACGCTTTGGAGGTAGCGGATTGTGTCACGACCGTATCGCCTTGGCATGTGGAGGTACTCAAACAATATAATCCCAACGTAAGACTGATTTATAATGGATTCGATCCTGAGTTGTTCTATCCGCAACAAATCAAGACCTCCCGGTTTATCATTACCTATACCGGACGGTTGTTAAGTTTAGCGATCCGAAATCCGGAGTTATTATTTGCAGCCATCGCCCGTCTTACGGAGGACAAGGTCATTATCCCCGAAACTTTTCGAGTTGTATGGTATACCGATCAAGAGTCCCGCTCCATCATCCGCCAAGAAGCCGAACGACATGGGGTGCAATCTTTCATGGATTACCATGAGTATGTACCGGCATCCGATATTCCCCTCATCTTGAACAAAAGCTCGGTGCTGCTTTCCTTGACGAATAAGTTTGACACGTCTGGTCCAAAAGGCTTCATGACAACTAAGTTCTTTGAATCGCTTGCGGTAGAAAAACCCATCTTATGCGTACAGAGTGACGAGGCTTACCTCGCCGAAGCCATCAAGGAGACCCATTCCGGACTGGCCGCAACCCGGGTAGACGAGGTGTACGATTTCTTGAAACATTACTATGAGGAATGGCAGGAAAAAGGATATACGACCTCGCCCGTCAATCGGGATAAGCTATCGAATTATTCCCGGAAAGAACAAGCTAGCCAATTTGCGCGTATATTTGAGGAGATTTAAGCAGATGGATAAATACCTCAACATAGTATCGTTCAATATACCTTATCCCGCCAATTACGGAGGGGTTATTGATGTGTATTATAAACTGGAAGCCTTGCGTGCTTGCGGCGTGAAACTCATATTACATTGTTTCGAATATGAACGTCCGCATGCACCGGAATTAGAAAGCATTTGCGACAAGGTTTTCTATTATAAACGCCGTACCGGGGTAATCGCTAATTTAACATGGCTCCCTTACAATGTATATAGCCGTAAAGATCATCGCTTGATCGAGAATCTTTTACAAAATGATTACCCGATCTTATTTGAGGGCCTCCACTCCTGCTATTATATGGACGATCCCCGTTTAAGAAACCGTATGAAGATATTCCGGGAGTGCAATATCGAGCACGATTATTATCGCCACTTGGCAAAGTCTGGCAAAGGATTGGTTCGCAATGCCTTTTTCAAGATCGAGGCCATGCGCTTCCAAGCCTATCAGAAAGTAGCACGGTACGCAAATCTGATAATCGCCGTATCCACGACAGACGCAGACTATTTACGAAAACAATTTCCCAATCAAAGGATCGAGTTCGTTCCTTGTTTCCACGAGAATAACCGGATTACGGCCGAACCGGGAAAATCCGATTATATTTTATATCATGGCAAGTTATCCGTTATCGAGAATGAACGAGCCGTGTTATTTCTCACCAAGCATGTTTTCAGCCAATTAAAACATACCTGCATAATAGCGGGCATGAACCCGACCCGTTTGATACGAGAGGCAGCCGCTCCTTACCCACATATAAAAGTAGAAGCAAATCCCAGTAAGGAACGTATGGACGCATTGATCCACAACGCACAAATTCATATGCTAATCACATTTCAAGATACCGGCCTAAAACTAAAGCTTTTGAACAGCTTATTCGCTGGAAGGCATACGATTGTCAATCATCTCATGCTAGCGGGTAGCGGATTAGATCCTTTATGCCATATCGCCGATACGCCGGATGAGATGATA
Source organism: Parabacteroides sp. AM17-47 (assembly GCF_003434625.1). Taxonomy (NCBI): domain Bacteria; kingdom Pseudomonadati; phylum Bacteroidota; class Bacteroidia; order Bacteroidales; family Tannerellaceae; genus Parabacteroides; species Parabacteroides sp. AM17-47. Next base: position 246,979 of record NZ_QTLI01000001.1, on the reverse strand, counting down.
CGGGCTTGCGAACAATTAATGGCCCTACCTATAGATAAAGAGGTGATAGATAAACGAAAACAATTATTGTTCCCTGCTTTTTCTAATGAAGATCAGGGGATACGTTTATACAAGATGATATATGATGAAAGAGAATAGAAGTGATTTATTACATACATTAACCGAACGTTTGAAAGCGATCGACTATAATAAATTACCGATCAGCGATTATAATAAGCGATACATCGGCAACTTAAAGCCGGCGTTAAGCTATTTCATGCATATATACGCAGATTGCCTACAAAGAGGACTTCAAGCGATACAAACCCCTATCTCCGATGTCACGCTAATCGATTATGGAGGAGGAACCGGCTTCCTTAGTATTCTGGCGAAATCCATAGGAATAGGACAAGTTATTTATATTGATCTTAACCCATCTTCCGTGGAGACGATCCAGCTATTGAAACAAATAATAGGAATAGGCCCCGATATCATACTCCATGGAGATTCAGATGTTCTTGCGGACTGGTGCGCAAGGAACAAAGTCTACCCCCAACTTTTAATCGCTACGGACCTGATAGAGCATGTCTATGATTTATCTTTGTTCTTCAAGGATTTAATCCATATAAACGATTCCATGTATCTACTATTCACGACAGCCTCTACACCATTCAACCCGTATGTCCAACAACGGTTACATAAGATGATGGTCGGATGCGAAAGTGGATCTTTGGAATCCCCCAACTATTATACATTACGAGAGCAATTCATAACGAAACTTTGCCCGGCTTTCTCCCCAAAAGAAGTAGAGACATGGGCCCGGCAGACTAGAGGCTTGACCTATCCCGATATTCAAAAAGCGATCGAGAAAAAGAGTTTACCAAGCCCGGAAGACCCATACAATACTTGCGACCCGGCTACAGGTAATTGGGCCGAACGAATCCTTCCCATACAGACTTATGAGGACTTATTGGCACCCTACCAGTTCAAGCTTAAAGTAGAGAAAGGATTTTATAACGCAGACCGAAACAACCCAGTTCTTTCCTTGATATGCAAAGGTATCAACGCATTGATCCGCAACAGCGGCTCCTTTGGTTTTCTATTGGCACCATTCATCATTCTCTCCTGCGGCAAGGAGCGAGCAGATGCCATCTAGAACATATTCACGGGTCAAGTCCTCAGCTTTCAAGATTTGGTCGTTCCACTGCAATAAATCAATATCTATCGGCACACGCCCACAAGATTTATCTTCCGGCTTACGGCCGATGCAGCATTCTATATCTTTCAAGACATCCTTTATTCGCGCCGGACTCTCCTCGCTATACAAAACAGCCACTCGATTCAAAAATGTAGTTGATAATGGACAATCGATCGGTTCCGTATAAACTGGCTGAGAAAACTGTATAAAAACAAAATGAGCACGCAGCATCTCCGCCGCGCGCTCCATATTTTTCTCTTTATCCCAATTAGAGCCTAAGCACAATAGAACCCGGTTTCGTTTATTCTCCATCTCCGGCTAAAAGCGTTTAGTCATTCTTATGATTATTCAAGAATGTATTGATAAAACCGATCAACTTCACGAAAGAAGCGGAAAATTGTCCGGTATCGCTATTACGGATAGAGATAAATTTCTCCTTACCTTCCGTGGTAAATGAAACCTGATACATGATATCCCCTAAATCCCGGTTCGTCTCCTCCTCAAAGCCATAAGAGTCTTTCATCTTAAAGAAATTACATTTTTGCAGAATCGGTTTTAAAGAAGCGAACTCCTCGTCAGTCAATATCCCCTCCATAATTTTAGGATCTCGTTTCTTGGCGAAATTATCCATATAATAATTATACTCCTCGATACGGAATGTCTTGTCACTATCAAACAGAACCATTAGTTTGTAGTTATCTACACTTTCCATACTATAACTAAAAGAGAAATCCTTCAATTCTTTTTTACAGCCTGTAAAATAAGCAGACAGAAGAACCAATAAGGTAGCGAACAAAGTAATTCGTAGTTTCATTTGTCTAAAGTTGAAATTTGTGGCACAAACATACATAAAATACTCGAAAAACAACCCATGGAAATAAAAAAATACCTATTAGTTGGTATTGGTGGTACGAAGTTTTCAAGCTACCTTTGCGTAACATTTAATAGGACATGAGATTATCAGAACTTCGCACAGGCGATAAAGGTGTTATAGTAAAGGTAATGGGTCGCGGAGCTTTCCGCAAACGCATTATCGAGATGGGATTTATCAGAGGGAAAGAAGTGATCGTTATACAAAACGCTCCGCTCAAAGACCCTATTCACTATCGTGTAATGGGATATGATGTCTCATTGCGACGCTCGGACGCCGTATTGATCGAAGTCGTTAGCGCGGCGGATTTCGAGAAGGAACAAGCTACCTCGGTACAAGATACGAACAGGAGTGCAGACTCTTTTATCCTGCCTTCCGGCAATGAATTGCAAGCCATCGCATTACATAAAGGAAAAACAATTAACGTAGCCTTGGTTGGTAATCCGAACTGCGGAAAGACCTCTCTTTTCAATTTTGCGTCCGGAGCACATGAGCATGTGGGTAACTATAGCGGCGTGACCGTAGATGCCAAGGAAGGAACCTTCCAACAGAATGGCTATACATTCCGCATCGTAGATTTACCGGGTACTTACTCCCTATCCGCTTACACGCCGGAAGAATTATACGTGCGTAAGCATTTGAATGAAGAGCAACCAGACGTGGTGATCAATGTTATCGACGCATCCAATCTAGAGCGAAACCTATATTTGACCGCCCAACTGATCGATATGGACGTTCGCATGGTAATCGCCTTAAACATGTATGATGAGCTGGAACGCCATGGTAATAAATTCGATCATGAGTCCTTAGCAAAAATGATCGGGGCACCGATTATCCCGACCGTAAGTAAAACAGGCTTTGGCATAGAGGATTTGTTTAACCGTGTAATCAAGGTATACGAAGAAGAAGATCCTGTCATCCGTCATATCCATATTAATTACGGAGAGTCTTTAGAGAAAGGGATCAGCAACGTTAGGAAGACCTTGAAAAATAGCGTGGATATACCCAAAAGCTTGTCAAAGCGCTATCTATCTATCAAGCTATTAGAGGGAGACCGGGAGATAGAGACATTTATAAAAACGCTGCCCGGTGCCGAAACGATCTTCCAAGAAAGAGACCGTAATACAGCCCTAATAGAAAAGTTATTGCAAGAGGATTGTGAGACCGCATTCACGAACGCACGCTATGGCTTTATTTCCGGAGCGTTGCGTGAGACTTACGAACAAAATACGATCAAAGAGGCAACGAGTACGCAGATCATCGATCTATTCGTCACGCATAAAGTCTTAGGCTTCCCTATCTTTATCCTATTCATGTGGATCATGTTCGAGGCCACTTTCCGTTTGGGAGGCTATCCGATGGAATGGATAGAGGCATTGGTCGAAGTGATCGGTAATTTCGTGCGCAGCCATATGTCGGAAGGACCTTTGAAGGATCTTCTCGTGGATGGTATCATCGGTGGCGTGGGAGGTGTTATCGTGTTCCTGCCGAATATCTTGATTCTGTATATGTTCATATCGTTCATGGAAGACTCCGGATATATGGCACGTGCGGCTTTTATCATGGATAAGATCATGCATAAGATGGGACTGCATGGAAAGTCGTTCATCCCTTTAGTGATGGGATTCGGTTGTAATGTTCCTGCTATCATGGCCTCCCGTACGATAGAGAGCCGTAATAGCCGGATGATAACGATGTTGGTAAATCCGTTGATGAGCTGTAGCGCCCGCCTGCCGGTTTATGTATTGCTGACCGGGGCGTTTTTCCCGAAGAACGCCAGCTTTGTGTTATTAGCTTTATATGTATCCGGAATCTTGCTGGCAGTTATCATGGCCCGTCTTTTCAAACGCTTCCTGTTTAACGAGGAGGATGTTCCTTTCGTAATGGAACTCCCCCCCTATCGGATGCCTACCGGCAAATCCATCATGATCCATATGTGGGAGAAAGCGAAACAATACTTGCACAAGATGGGAGGTATCATCTTGGTCGCTTCTATCATCATCTGGTTCCTTGGGTATTTCCCCAGACATTCGGAGAGCGGAGATCAGTTTGATCGCCAGATAGCGGAGATCGAAAATACGGAGTTGGATTCTCAAGAAAAAACAGATACGATAGAGGAGTTAGAACGCTTGAAGGCAATCGACCACCAACAAAATTCGTATATCGGGCGTATCGGCCAGACGATTCAACCGATCTTGGCTCCTTTAGGATTCGATTGGAAAATGAGTGTAAGCCTACTTACCGGTATGGCGGCGAAAGAAGTTGTTGTCAGCACGTTAAGCGTATTATACACGGGGAATGCCGATGATGACAGCCAAGCCCTGTCGGAGCGTTTGAAGCAAGACCGTAACGCAGAAGGTAATTTGGTATTCACACCGCTCATAGCGATTAGCTTAATGCTTTTCGTCTTGATTTATTTTCCGTGCATAGCGACTATATCGGCTATTGTCAACGAGTCTGGCTCATGGAAATGGGGTATATTCGTTATCATTTATACTTGTGTCCTAGCATGGATCGTTTCTTTCATTGTTTATCAAACGGGGAATTTCTTTGTGGGTTTATTCAGCTAAGAACTTTCCTATGTTTTATTTAGTTATATATAGGAGGTAAATTTATAGGTATGTGGCAAGATATAGCAGTTTGCGTTATTGGTATCTCGGTTATCGGATATATCGCATATAAGGTTTATCGAATGCTTACGAAACCGAAATCCAGTGATCCTTGCTGTGGGTGTAGTGGGTGTTCGTTAAAGAAAGAATTGATGAAATAGACAATTGGGTTGTGTCAAGCAAAGAATTGCAACACAGCCCCATAACTTATTTCCAACCAAAAGGTCTTTACCGACCTATGCAATGATAAATAAAACCGGCCTCCTCCAATTCTTCCTTATCATAGATATTACGTCCATCCAAGATTAAAGGCGTAGCCATTAATTTCTTAATAACAGACCAAGAAGGCATACGGAATTCTTTCCATTCAGTAACCAACAATAGTGCATCCGCATCTATCACAGCCTCATATATATCTTTAACATAAGAAATCACATCTTCAGGCAAACGTCTTTGAGCCTCAGGTATAGCCACTGGATCATAAGCCGAAACCAGACATCCGGCGTTTCTTAACTTTTCGATCAAAACCAATGAAGGAGCCTCTCGCATATCATCTGTCTCCGGCTTAAACGCCAACCCCCATAAAGCGATACGCTTACCTTTGATATCCCCGTTAAAATGCTTCACTAACTTACGAAACAATATTGACTTCTGCTCTTCATTTACAGCCTCTACCGCTTCCAATATACGCATCTGATAACCACTATCGGCAGCGGTCTTCACAAGCGCTTTGACATCTTTCGGGAAACAAGAACCTCCGTATCCACAACCCGCATACAGAAAACGACTACCGATACGAGCATCCGTCCCAATCCCTTTACGCACCATATTTACGTCAGCACCGACAATCTCACACAAATTAGCGATATCATTCATAAAACTGATACGAGTCGCCAACATAGCGTTTGCCGCATATTTAGTCATTTCAGCAGAAGGGACATCCATAAAAATCACCCGGAAATTATTCAGTAAAAACGGACGATATAACTTTGACATCAATTTCTCGGCACGCTCGGATTCCACTCCTACAACTACACGGTCCGGACTCATAAAATCCTTTACCGCAGCCCCTTCCTTCAAGAACTCTGGGTTAGAAGCAATATCGAACTCTATATTTACATTCCGCTTAGCTTGCTCATCCTTAATAGCTCGCTTTACCTTCTGGGCAGTACCTACTGGAACCGTACTTTTAGTAACAACCAAGATATATTTATTCATGTATCTTCCCACGGTCCGAGCAACCTCCAACACATATTTCAAATCCGCGCTTCCATCCTCATCTGGAGGCGTCCCCACTGCGGAAAACAAGACTTCCACCTCATCCAGACATTCTTTTAACTCGGTAGTAAAATGCAAACGCCCCGCCTGCATATTACGAGCCACCAATTCATCCAAACCCGGCTCATAAATGGGAACGATGCCTTTCTTCAGATTATCGATCTTATTTTTATCCACATCTACACAAAACACCTCTGTACCCATTTCCGCAAAACACGTACCTGTTACCAAGCCTACATAGCCTGTTCCAACTATTGCTATTTTCATAATTCCCTTTGTTTCTCAAAATATCTTAAAAACGTATGCAAATGTACAATAATTCATAGAAATCCGCTATCATAAATATACAAATTGAAAAAAATCATATGTTCGTCTGTTTTTAAAGAAATAACTGTTAACTTTGTATTCGGTTTCCCTTTAATAGAGGGAAATCTTACATTGTTAAACAAACGGAGAAATCAACAATAATAGATTCACCCGTCCGTTATTATTGCAGGTACAGTTTGACAGTAAAGAAAAATAAGGAAGAGAGCATGACTAAAGTTTGTTTCTTGGTATCATCATTATGCAACGAAGGCCCGGTTAATGTTATGTATAACATTATCCAATATATGGACTTCTCCAAGTTCAAGGTATCTATCATTACTTTCATACCAGAGAAAAAAACTACCCGAATTAAGGATTTCCAGAAGTATCCGCTTTCGATTCATCAATTGGCACCAGAAACGCCTCTTAATCCATTCGCTTTATTCACGGCACTAAAACAAGAGGTAAAATTGATCAATCCGGATATGCTTCATGCGCATTGTCCGCGTTCATTATATTTAATGTGCTTTTTACCTCGAAAGTATAAACGAATCTATACGATTCATATCTATCCGGGACTGCAGCAGCAGATATTATATGGAAAATTTAAAGGAGATATCGTCAATCAACTGAACCATTTCTTCACCCGAAAAGTAGATCTCCCCATAGGTTGCTCTGAAAGTGTAGGAAAACTCTATAAAGAAAATAAAGGTTGGGACATCTCTTGCATACCCAATGGATCTTCGTTACCCATCTGGAATTGCGATCCGATTTATCGGCAAAAGCTAAGAAAAGATTTAGGACTAAAAGACGATATCCGATATTTTATTTTTATCGGGCGCTTCTCAGGAGAGAAGAATCCTGAACTATTAATACGTGCCTTTAAACAAATAGGGGCCAAGCAAGTGGGATTGATCATGCTCGGTGAGGGACCCTTATGGGAAGATTTAAAAAAAGAAGGTGATGACCGGATTCTTTTACCCGGTTTTAAAACGAATGTTTATGATTACTTAATCGCTTCCGATTATTATATTTCAGCCTCAGATGTCGAAGGATTGGCAAACACGCTGTTGGAGAGTATGACAGTAGGATTACCTATGTTACTTTCTGATATACCTTCACACCAAGAGGTGCTATCGAAGATGAGCGTCACGACAGGATATATTTTCAACAATAAAGACAGTAATAGTTTATTCGACAAAATAGAAAAAGTGCTCCTGTTAGATCGTACAGAAGTCGCACGAGAAGTACAAGACATATTCCAAAAGCATTATACAGCGAAGAAAATGTCTTTGTCTTATCAAAACGCATATACTAGTTTATGACACCTTATGTATCTATTATAACCATAACAAGGAATCATTTCAAATATATCATGGAGATACTAAATTCGTTGTTCACGACAGGAAGACCATCAGTCCCGCTCGAAGTCATCATCGTAGATAATTGCTCATCTGATGGTACGATTTACTTTTTAAAGAAGAATCGGTTTAAGGTAATAACCCGACCAACAAACTTAATAATGTTATAATAGGTGAAAAATACAATCTATCATCAACAAATAGAACATAAATTGCATCTATAAAATTAAAAACATAATAGGACAAAATGATAATGAAACCAGAAATATCGATTATAACAGTTGGCATGAATCACCTTTCATACGTGAAAGAGATGCTTGCGTCTTTGTATTCAGTAGGAAGTCCATCCGTTTCATTCGAGGTTATTTTTGTTGATAATTGTTCTACTGACGGAACCGCCGATTATATCCGGAACAATTATCCTACCATAAAACTCATTGAGAATCAAAAGAAATATGGTTTTGCCCGAAATAATAATATTGGAGCAAAACATGCTATAGGGAATTATATACTTATATTAAACCCAGACATCATATTAACGCAAGGAGCAATCGACAAATTATACAACTATGCGATAAAACATCCTTCATGTGGAATTGTCGCACCCAAGTTACAAAACCGGGACTGCTCATTGCAATATTCTGCACGTAGATTTCCTTCAATTAAGATTTTGCTAAATCGGGCTCTTACCAAAGGAAATGATAAGTCCGGCAATAAAAATGTTCAAACCTATTTACTGAAGAACCTTCCTATGGACACTCCTACAGAGGTCGATTGGTGTATGGGAGCAGCGTTTTTGATCTCTCACACATTCTACAATGAACTAAAAGGATTTGACGAGAAATTCTTCTTGTATGTAGAAGATATGGATATTTGCTATCGTTGTTGGAAAAAGAATAAGAAGGTAGTCTATTACCCTTTATCCAAAATGACGCATGTTCACCAAAGAAGTAGTCAGCGTCTTAATAAGAAAACGTTAATTCATTTGAAAAGTTTCTTTTATTTCTTTAGGAAAAACAGATTTAAGATCAAATCTGAGGCTCAGCACCTCACAAGTGCACCTCAAAGAGAAAAAGAAACATTTCAGTTACAACCAAAGGTCGTTCCTAGCAAATAAAAAAGATGATACAAGAATTCATAAACAAGCAATTTTATAACTTATTTATTTTCACGTTCATATTTGGATTGGTCCTTTATGGAACGATCGGATTTGATAGTATAGATGAGATATGTGCTTGCATCTTGCTTATCTTATTTATTTTCGCAACATTCAAGACGCCGGATTGGGCTATAAATAAGTCATTTCTAGCGGTAAGCTCTGTTTTCATATTTTATACGATTTATTCGTTTTATATACATAGTAACTCTGCGAAAGGAATCATCTCAGACATGATTATCCAATTTAAACCCTATTTAGCTTTTTTCGCAGTTTATTATCTCTGTCCTGTATTTAGTTCGAAACAGAAAGATTTGATAAAGAAAATCATTCTTATTATATCCTTTTTCATGTTTCTTATAGGATGTGCGTCTCTAGTCTATCCACTCGCCTTCAGAGTAACTGTTGGGCATGTCGCTTATTTCGCCGCTATCATAACCGCATCCTCCCTGCTTTATTATTATTGTAGCGAAGGTGCTAAAATTGATAAGATGATCTTTATCCTTATTTTAGCGATTGGATTATTCTCGGCTCGTTCAAAGTTCTATGGATTTTTTATCATATCTCTGGTCACCGTGATATTCTTCGGGAACATAAGTCGTCTGAAGCTCAATTTCAAGACAATAGCGATAGCCGTATTAAGTCTTGCCGCAATGGTTTTAGCTAGCTGGAAAAAAATGGTCATGTACTTTGGTGTGGGTAAATCCTTGGACAGTGTTCCCGAGGAATTCATGGCCCGTGCCATGCTATACGTCACATCTTTCGAGATTTTCAAGGACTTTTTCCCATTTGGGTCGGGCTTCGCTAGTTTTGCCTCCCACTCCTCTGGCGTTTATTATTCGCCTCTATACGCAAAATACGGTATCGAGAATGTAAAAGGGATCAGTAAAAACAATTATAGTTATATAGCGGACACCTATTATCCCTGTTTAGCTCAATTTGGGATAATAGGCGTATTCTTATATATACTATTTTTCGCCTATATCATACGGAAAGCCTACAAACTATTTCTCTCTACGCAAAAGGAGAAATATTTTATTATACCTTTTCTTATCATCGGGTATCTATTGATTGAGAATATCGCAGATGCCACGTTTACCGGACATCGGGGTTTCTTTATAATGATGTTGTTAGGGCTTGTAATGTCTGAGCAAAAGCACCAATTGTTGGCTAATAAATCAACCTCTCAAAAACAACCCGAATAATACATGGCAAGCAAAACAGTAAACGGTCTTTTTTGGAGTAGCATGGAAAGGATTTCGGTACAGGGAGCTCAATTCGTGTTAAGTCTTTTCATCGCTCGTATCTTGTCGCCTTCCGACTATGGGCTTGTCGCCATGCTTGGTATTTTCATGGCGGTAGCTCAAACGTTCGTTGATAGTGGCTTCTCGAACGCTCTTATCCAGAAACAGGGAAGAACAGATGTAGACTATTCGACGGTTTTCTTTTTCAATATATTTATCGGGATAGCCATGTACCTTCTCCTTTTCTCCACCGCTCCATTCATAGCCTCATTCTACAGCCAGCCTCAACTAGAAACCATCATAAAATTCGTAGGATTAAACTTAATCTTGACCTCATTCTGCGCCGTACAACGAGCACAACTGACCATTTCCCTCGATTTCAAAAAGCAAGCTATCATCTCATTCAGCACAGTAGCTATAAGTGGAGGAATAGGTATATGGCTGGCTTATCATGGTTATGGTGTATGGACACTGGTCATCCAAAGTTTACTCACGAATTTATTAGCTTTGATATTACTTTGGGGAAGTACCCGGTGGATTCCTCGCCTATGTTTCTCCAAAGAGTCTTTCAAGGAATTGTTCGGATTCGGATCTAAATTACTTGCCGGAGGATTGCTTCATACGATATATCTGAATCTATACTCATTGGTAATTGGTAAATATTTTTCATCCGCTGATCTGGGAAACTTCAACAGGGCTACTTCTCTTGCCCAATACGTTTCCGTTAATATAACAAGCATCATCACACGGGTCACTTATCCGATAGAATGCCAAATACAGCATGATAACGAGGAACTGCAACGAAAGTTCTTCATGTTCATCCGTATGACAGCCTTCATCATATTCCCATTGATGATCGGCTTATGCGTATTGGCTGATCCATTAATTCGTGTTATCTTGACAGATAAGTGGGTACATACCGTACCATATTTACAAATATTAAGTATCGCTTATATGTGGGACCCGATCTCACGCCTGAACTGGGATCTGCTCAACGTAAAACGGAGAAGTGATTATTCCCTGCGATCCGAGATCATAAAAAAGCTCATTGCGGTTACTATCTTAGTCATTACCATTCCATTTGGGATCACCATCATGTGCGCCGGTATCGCTGCTTATGCCTTATGTGACATCTATGTATTGACAAGATTCACTAAAAGACTTTTACCCGATGTTTACCTGCGAAAAGAGCTTAAGGCTTTATGTCCTATACTCTTGTTATCCATATCGATGGGACTAATCATATACATTTGCGTAAGTTTTATCCCTATCTTATTATTTAAACTCATTGTCGGTATAATTATAGGTATCTGCTATTATCTAACTCTATCCTATTTGCTTAAATGGGAAGAGATAGATTTCATTCTCTCGTTGATCCTAAAAAAACATAGACAGTAGAAACACAGTATTAACTTGAATAAAAAACACATCCTATGGATATTGTATGTTGCACAGACAATAATTATGTCATACCCTGTGGTGTATTAGTAACCTCTATTTGTGTGAATAACCCGAAAGAGGAGATTACGGTACATATCTTGACAGAGGGAATATCCCCTGAAAACCAAGAGGTATTGAAAAAGGTCGTAGCCAAATATGGCCAGCAAATCCAGTTCTATACTGTAGATAAAAAGGTTTTCGCCAACTGCCCGATAAGTAGACATATCACGTTAGCGACCTATTTTAGACTTATCATGACGGATATACTTCCCAAAAGCGTTGAGAAGGTCCTTTATCTCGACTGTGATGTTGTCGTCCGCCACTCACTACGCTCATTATGGGATACGGATATAAAAAGCTATGCCGCCGGAGTAATCCCCGACATGTCAATAGATGACATACGTATTTACAACCGGCTCCAATATTCCCCATCTCTTGGCTATTTCAACGCTGGGGTATTGTTGGTCAACCTAAGATATTGGCGAGAAAATAATCTTTCAGAAAGCTTTTTCGAGATAATCAACAAATACCCAGAGAGACTTAGATACCATGATCAAGATGTATTGAATATAGTATTAAAAGAGATCAAGCTAACCCTCCCCTTGAAATACAATGTACAACACGGATATTTTTTCAAGGACCCGTTGATTAGCCGAGCCTATTGGGATGAAAAAGAGCAAGCCATCAATGACCCTGTTATCTTGCATTATAGCGGAAGCAAACCTTGGTTTATTGAGTTTGAGCCTCCTTTCAAAAAAGATTTCGCTTTCTATTTAAACATATCCGGCTTAGATAAAAGCTTTATTAGGCATATCCCCATGAAGGCACGCATTAAGGCAAGATTCCGTTCGTTACTAGAAAAATTGGGGCTTATCGCTCCCAAGGATAGCCTATTCTAACTTACTTTTATCCACGTTTCACGTTTGTGATAATCCTAAAATAAACAGATTCCCGTGAAACGTGGATTATTATGAAGTGAGAATATATGAATAAACTATTATTTTCGTTCACCCGGTATTAAAAAAATATCGGCCCGATTGTTATCCATCAAGCCCCATTAAAGTGAATAACTTACGGTTTGTCGAGCCGTAAACTTATGGCTATACCTAGTGCTAGACTTACGGCCTAAATAATGGGTAACGAATTGCTAAAGCTCTCATCTGAGCAGCACCGAGCTCCACCAACATATAAAATTGGTAGGATCAACAAGCACATTTTACCTCAATACAGGGAACATCCCCCTTCATACGACGAAGGTGAGATTAAATTAGTGAAGCTAGCTTCATCAACAAAGTTAACTAGCTGGAATGCCTAAGTAAGTTAACTTACTTTGCCGATGAAGCCAACTTACTTTATAACTACGGATATCCAAATGACTATGCCTAAATTTACTTCACAGATTTTACTGTTATTTTCTAAGGTACTTCACATCTTAGAGAACCTTCTCCTGAAAAACTTCACAGGGTTGAAAGTTGTTTCCTGAACCGGTTCACAGCGGCAAAAATACCGTTTTTCTTTTTCCATGCAAAACAACCATGAAAAAACCACTGCGGAGGAAGCCTCGCGGCTGGAGGCGCAAAGCCTCCATTGAGCGATCACATACAAGTCAGAGCTTCTCGGAACCTGACAGGTGGGAGCATGTCCCTGTTGCTCCTTTGCGGTCTCCTATTGTTGTAGAAGCCTATGATCCTCCCCAACAAATCCCTTGCGACCACCACGTCCGGGGGGCGTTTCATCCTGTAGAGCCATTCCTGCTTGATGATGCCGTTGACCCGCTCGGCGATCGCGTTGTCGGTAGGCTTGTAGTCCTCCGTCATGCTGATCGTGGCTTTAATGGCCTGTAGACGATCAATATATTGATTACAACAATATTGAACGCCGCGGTCGGAGTGGTGGATCAGTCCATCGAACCCTAGGGGTGACACGTGCGAGATACCCATCTCCAGAGCCGTCACCGTGTTGGAGGCGACTAGGCTGTCGGAAAGGACCCAGCCTATGATCTCATGCGTGAACGCGTCCGTCAGGAGATGCAGGTAGGCCACGCCCTCATCGGTGTCGATATAGGTGATGTCGGCCACCCACAATTGGTTGATCCTGTTGACGGTCAATCCCTTGATCATGTTCTTGTACTTCCTGTAAGGATGGTTGGAGCTTGTCGTGTGACGGCGCTTCCCGAGCTTCAGCATCAGGTGTGACTCATGCATCAGCCCGTAGAACCAATCCCGGCCACGCATCCCGTCCGGATAGAGTTCCTTGAGCATCAGGTACAGCTTGTACGCCCCGATGCCCGGAGCCTCATGCCGGATATCCCTCACGGTGTCAAGTATCTCTTTCTCTGACAATTCCCTGCGCATGCGTTTCTCCTTGCTCACGGAGTAATAACCTTCTCTCGTCTTGCCAAACAGCCCGCTCAGGCTACCGATCGATTCCTTGGGATGCCTGAGCCGAAGGTTGTCTACCGCTTGGCGCCAGCTTTTTTTAGCAGGTCGATGCCATATTGTTCCCGACCGATCTTAAGAAGCTCATGCAGAGCCTCATTGCGCAACTCTGAGTAGGCCAACGCCTTGCGTAGGCGCAAGTTCTCCTCCCGGAGCCTCTCGCTCTCCGTTTGGGGACCGGTCGCCTTGGATGATTCGGATTTCTTTCGTGCCATATATACCTGATGCTCTAACTCTGTCAGATCGGACGGTAAAGATAGCGTTTTTGACTCAAAATAACGTTCCCAGCGACTGAATGTCACGTAATCAACCGAATATTTCTTACATAGGCTGTACTTGGTTGAGCCACTCTCATAATACTCCTTCAGCATACGGAGCTTGAAATCCTGGCTGTAACTTTTACGTTCTCTTGCTTTGTTTGACATCTTACACACGTTCTTTTAATTGTTAATTGCGTGTGAAGTAAATCTGTATCATGTCAAAAAGAATAAAGCAAATGTTACAGCTTCTGGCTATTCTTTAGATCTCGCTTTTTGGAAAAATGGCCAAATAGCTTCTACCCCTGTTACTTTATATAGTAATATGGACATGGACATAGGATATGCAGATGTACTAACCATGAATGGCTCTTTTTTAGTAAGTTGTTATATCCCCAATATAATAAGGAGTTATGAATTTTGGTATGACATACTTAAATGATCTTCTTTAAAGATTTCTGGTAAATCCTTCAAGACTTGCTCATACATTGCTTTATATCCATTCGGAGTTGGATGTATACCGTCATAAAATAAATAACCATCTCTCCATTGGGTTGGATCATTTTCTTTTGTCACAGCCTCATGCATATCTATATATTTAATATTCATACTTTTAATCCAGTCATTTATTAGTTTAACAGGCTCATAGTCACGATCCTTACGAGGAGTGACTGTGAGTAAAACCGGGATTTGTCCATTATTTCTTAAAATAGATATAGCTTGTAACATATATTTCTTATATTTCTCAACATCAAGGTAATTATTTGTACCTAAGGCTAAAATAACGTACTTAGTTTTATACCAAGAATTTTCTATCTTAAATCGATTAATAAATTCATCAGACATCATCTCACCTCCTTTACCATCTACCAAACATCGTTCTTTTCCCAATACAGAAGTAAGCATTGAACTCCAACGATATTTTCGATCTATACCATTAATAAGTAACATTGTCCCCTCTACAAAAGAGTCTCCAAAAATACTCAATACAGGGTTATGAAAAGGAGCTGTTATCCATGAATCTAAGAGCTTTACTTCACCACGCCTCACCGCAAAGAAAGGTTTCCCCCACATCAAAAGTTGATAAGGATCCTTTTGCGCAGAATAAGTCCGCTTAAATTCCTTTAGTACGTTTTTGTCAGCCTCTATCTCCCTTATAAAAAAAGAAACACTATCTTCCCTTTTATCAAAACCTATCGAATATAACATATCCTTATTAAGTGTAAAGGACAAAGGAAGAGACTCATTTAAGGCAGCTTGATAATCCTTATTGGATTTATAAATATCCACTCGTTCCTTATAAATATTCATAAATCCTAAATCTTTTCCTACCGATAAATCTATATCATCTGATAATATACGAATAATTACTTCTTGGGATAGTTCATCCGCATAGACGTTTGAGCTAAAAGTAAACAGACTATTTTGAACACCATCCTTTTTATCTAATATATCCGATCTTAAATTGGATATACCTTCCTTATAAAAAGGAATCGCTCCTTCAAATGTATTTATTTCATCTTTAGTACATGCCAACAAGAAGAATAAGCACATCATTTTAATAATTATTTTCATTTTCTGCAATTTGGTCATCTAACATACAATTTCTTTATGTACTCCTTATAAACAAGTACAGGAACAATAGAAAATACAATAGTTGTCAACACATATACTATGTTTCTAAATACCTCATTCTCGATAAAGAAAAATCTTTTCTCACTAATCAAACTAAACACCAACATCTGGAAAAGAAACACTTCATATGAGTAATTACCCTATTTTACAAAGAAAACAGATAGTCGTGACTTCATTATATAATTATATAGTTTCACCAGCAAGAAAAACACAAATAAAGTATAAAAATAATCAACCCAATGATATCCTTTCCATTGGTTCGTAAGATATGGCATCAAATCCACAGAAGTATATATCTCTAAAATAGCCAAGAACAAGGCTATAAGAGCTAATCGACAAACCCAAACGTTCAACTTTATTTTAAACTTCAAAATAACACAGCCTAAATACAAAAGAAATAAATATCGATAAAAAAGAAGTCTATAAACATTATCCGGCACATGAAATACACAGGTAAACCATTCACCCAAAGCACAAATCCCAACAAATAACACAAAAGACCTCCTAAAAGAAAGACAATTAACCAGAAAAATAACAAAAGGTAATATCAGCCAACACTGTAAATAGATCCATGGATAATAGGATCCTGGACCAAAGCCACCTTGCATATAAAGCCGCTGCCAATCTACTCCACCTTTAAGAAGATAAAAGATTGCACATTGAGAAAAAATTAAGAGAAAGAATGGGAGAAAAACACGATCTAACATCTTCTTCACATTCCTAGCAGAGAAATAACCGTTGAAACCTTTTCGCTGAAAACCACCATAAGTCAAATAAGATGACACCAATAAAAATAAAGGAACAGCCTGCCCAATGTAAGCAATTGAGTAAATAGATTCATTTGGCATATTGTGCAACAATATCACAAAGAGAATGGCAACTCCCTTCACAAAATCAATCGAATAATCCCTTTCTCTCTTATCCATATCATCTATAATTGAAAACATCATATTTCAGTTCATAACAACGGATAGAGCCCGGTTGATAACAGCAAACCAAGAAACTATTTGGTAAAGTAAGAACATCTCCGTAGCCGACATCAAAATTATCGCTTTCAAAAAGACTAGCAGGATTACTAGCCAACTTCCCATCTTTAAGAAGTACCGTATCAAAACTATATTTACCACGATTGGAGTCCTTAACATTCCGGTAAGTTAGTATAAAAGCATCCTTATAAGGAGTTAAAGAAGGAGCATGCCCTTCTATCGGTAAAAAACTCCATGTCCAAGTCACCCCCAAATCCTCACTAACTCCAATCTCAAGACGATTGTCTCCATTCTCTGACTGTTGACGACCCACAACGTACATTTTCCCATCATAATACCCCAGCGAGGCCTCATTAATACGTCCACATTCTATTTGATTTGTCCACAGACGCTCATCTAACCAAGATACAACCTCCCAACTCCTCCCAAAGTCTTCCGATTTTTCCAACCATGTAACAGCCCAACGATTATAACATACCGCATAAATTACATCATCTATTATAACCATATTCCCACGGGCTGCCGCAAATGTCTCGTCTTTTGGAAAAGGAAATAAAACAGGCGATCCATAGAAAATACCCCAATTCTCCGAACAAATGCTTTTCACAATGGATTCCGTCTCCGATTCTCTTTCAAAGAAACGGCAAAGTATACCGTTATTAGGTAATACTAAAAGCTGAGGATCCCTCACGTCATGCCCTTTAACTGGAGCAAATATAACCTTCCTGTTAACCCATGTTTTTCCTTTATCGAAACTCTCCATCTGTATTAACTTACTATCAAAACTAACGTGGCTCGAACCTTCTCTATAAACCACGATAATCTTACTTCGATCCTTATTCCCCGCAATGGCAGGAAAAGCCAAATGTAGGCTACTATCGTCAATAGACGTACTGCGAAGCAAATTCGGGTTATATATTTCCTTTAGCTCATCATCACCACAAGCCATAAAAGGAAATAAAAATACCATAATAAATAAAAGTAGATGGTGTTTCATAAAGCATATATTTTAACTTTAGTTAATCATCTGATAAATACTCCCGCTTGAAAGGTTCTCCTTTTTTTATATCACATTTCACCTTTTTGCCCAATATATCCGGTAAATACTTAGGCGATAGACCATCAGAGGGTCTAACAGAACGAACATTTTCTTCTGTTACTGTATCACCAGCATACATATCTTGAGCGACAAATAAGGAACGGGCAAACTTCCTGTTATTCCTCACCTTTTCAGTCAACTCATAGGTTGGCTTTCCCAATGCCATCTCGACTTCTCTTACACATCGAACCATTTCGGAGAACTCCTCCTTATTCATAGAAAAAGCCGCATCCGGTCCTCCAATACCCCGATCCAAAATAAAATGCTTCTCGAGAATTCGAGCACCCAACGCAACCGAGGCTATCGCCACCGAACTAGACATCGTATGATCTGAAAGTCCTACAGGAAGTTTGAAACGCTCTCTCATATCGGGAATCGTCCTTAAGTTCGCAAGCGCCACAGGAGCCGGATAAGAAGATGTACATTTCAATAAGGCAATCTGATCATTACCGACTCTTTTGCAAGCGGCTATCGCCCCCTCAATATCCTCATAAGTAGCTATTCCCGTTGATATTATGACTGGTTTCATCTTTGAGGCCACATACTCGATCAAAGGAATATCCGTAATCTCAAAGCTAGCGATCTTATATGCCGGAACATCCATAGCCTCCAAGAAATCCACAGATGTTTTGTCAAACGGAGATGAGAAACAAATCAGACCTTCCTCTTCCGCAATATGTTTTAATTCAGGTTGCCATTCCCAAGGGGTAAAGGCGTTCTGATATAATTTATACAATGTAGTTCCATCCCATAAAGTATCTTGCTTTATTTGAAAATAAGCATTATCACAATCTAATGTAAGAGTATCCGCCGTATAGGTTTGAAATTTGATGGCATCCGCACCAGCAGCCTTGGCTGCTTTCACGGTCTCTACGGCGATGTTGAAATCATGATTATGATTCGCAGACATTTCCGCTATAATAAATACCCGATCGGAATCTTCCCGATCAAGACCAAAATATTCGAATAAATTAGTTTCCATACACATAACAATACTTCAACGCATGTTTATTATCACTAACACAATCCTTAAAACCAGCACGAATAAACGCATATCTTGAAGCCATATTCTCGGTTTTCACATATGCGTAAATCTTACTTATTTGCCTTTCACGGTCATGGAAATGTCTCAAAGCCTTTTCCAATAAGCAAGGAGCAAGTCCAAATCCTCTGTAGTTAGCTCCAATACTTATACTAATCACCGCACTGTTATTTTCCTCAATATCGAAACGGACTTGTCCAATTAATTTCTCTTTCTCGTAAAAGACAAATAGTCTTCTCGCTCTATTCTTTAAGGTCGCATAAAACCAATTTCTATGTTCATCCAATGATATAGCATGGGTCGAAAAAGAATTTTGCCGTACCATCCGATCATTCGTAAGCTCGAACAGAGGTAGTAAGTCTTCTTCTTTAGCCAATCTCATATCCATATTCATCTCATAAAACATCCGGATTACAGCTTTCATAATCCGATGAGCCCCTTTTCCATCGATTTGACTTATCCCCCGACAAAAAATCTCCCGCCGATATTCGGAGTTCTCAAATTTTAATATAATCTTATCCAGATCATCTATATGCCAATCTTTTGTGGCATCAATAAATTCATCGACAAAGCCAATATTCTTCCACCCCGCAATATTGTTACCTTGGTTTTCAGCCACCTTAAAGATAACGGATGGCAGACCTGTTATCGCCAATTCGTTTATCGTCTGTCCAGCCGCAGAGATCGCAAAATCCGCAGCTAACATCAAATCTCTCATCACTTCAGCCTCCACATTACGGTATATAACCGTATTATCATCCGCCATCCTCTCTATTTCTGCCTTATGAGAAAATGCTGGCCCTAAGATAACGATTTTCCTCAAATTAGCATAGCAGTTCGTCAACTTCTCCAAAATTTTTGGCGTTAGATTTAAAGGATCACTTCCTCCGAAAGTTATTAGGACGGTCTTTACTTTCTCCCGGATTTCTCTATGACCACATAAGTCTTTAAATGCCTCACGTAAAATCACAAAATCTTTTCCTAACAAATAATGTTGTCCAAAATTCCGTTTATAGGGTATCAATTCCGCACCGACCGTCCCATTTATGATGATTCCCTCCGGATATTCCAAACGATTAAAATCATCTAAATAGGCAGCGACCTTTACCCGCTGTCTTATTTCGGTATAAAGTCCTTTTCCTGCCAAATAGGAATCAATAACTATTATGTCATCTTGAGATAGATACTCAAGCAAACGTTCCGTGTTCTCCAACCAATTAAAGACAAACAGAGGATAAGATTGTACTAAGTTTTTTACACTCTCATCCCCATTTACAATAAAGGTTACATTTGCGTTTCTCTCCCGAAATACTTGGGCAATAGCCGTACAACGGGAAATATGCCCATAGCCTGTGTGCGAATATCCCTCAGTTAAAATCAGAACTCTCATATCAACTCATATGAAGTAGTTTATATTTCATCTCCGCTAAAGCCCAATCTGTATCCGTATCAATATCTTGTACACGAAACTCATCCAGAACAATCGCCGTGCCATTCTCACTTAGCAATTTTTTATCTTTTAATAGAGAAGAGGTCTTTATCCAATAAAACGTACCACTATCATGATAGGCGGGGCGCAAATCTTGACTCCGGCTAAATCTATACTCTGGCCAATTCATGTTTAAATTTCCTTTTTCATCTATCGATAAAGAACGCAGTATCGGATATGAGAAAGCGACCACCGGACAGATAGAATCAAAGGTAGACATAACTAACTGATCATAAGCAGAACGAACATCCTCGGAAGAAATCAATGGGGCTGTTGGAAGCAAACAACAGATCAAGTCAAACTCATACCCTCTCCCTTTATAGGCATTGATAACCTCGACCAATACATCCGCCAATGTAGCATAGTCATTAGCATTTTCCATAGAACGCAGAAAAGGGACAGAAGCCCCTTCTTGACGGGCTATCTCGGCGATTTCCACATCATCCGTCGAAACCATCACCTCCTCAAACAGTCCGGTACCAAGAGCGGCCTCTATTGAATATGCTATTATCGGTCTGCCCAAAAAAGGTTTTATATTTTTATGAGGAATCCGTTTACTACCTCCTCGTGCTGGTATTATTGCCAAACATTTCATTTTTTCGTTATTTTTATGATCTTAATTTAACCAAAATCTGATACAAGCTTATGCCCAAATCAGTCTGAAAATAAATAGCACGAAGCAATATACGAAGTTTCAATGGAACTTTTGTCTTGTAATAACTATTCTTCATGAAACAAGGAAATATCTCTTCCATCTCCCGCTTGATTTGATTCACATACTTTTTCTCAGGAGGATCAAACTGTGATATGGCGCCTAGAATTGAGTTTACATAAAAAAGCTCAGTAAATCGAAACTCTACTTCTTCCGGATATATCTCATAGATACCTAATCTACGCATATTATCCAAAAACATTTTAGAAGTCTTCAAACGGTCAAAAAAGCGATAGTTATTAATACTCCGAGTCGTAGAAATATTATTACAACGATAATAATAATAAGGATGGGTATCCTTCACGATCTTTCTCGCGCTCAAATATAGAGCAGTTACAATCGCATTATCTTCATAGAATAACTCCTCAGGAAATTCTATTTTATTTCTGATAAAGACTTCTTTTTTGATTATATTAGTCCAAATCCGACATTCACCTTCAATAAAATGCTTATTTCTCTCATGTTCAGGCAATGAAAACCATTCAGGCTTACAGTTAATCCGTAAACGAATATCTTGTTCACTATAATACTGAAAATAGTCACCACAAACCATTTCCGCATCATGCGTAACCGCTAATGTATAGAGATTTTCATACATATCAAGAGAAACCCAATCGTCACTATCAACAAAACCAAGGAAAGGAGCCCTCGCTTTTTTTATCCCGGCATTACGGGCTCCCCCTTGTTTTATATTCCGAGGTAAATCAATAACAACAATACGATTATCCTTTGCCTCATAATCCCGAAGTATATCTAATGATTTATCAGTAGAACAATCATTCACACAGATAATCTCAATGTTATGCAATGTTTGGGATATCAATGAATCCAAACATTTCCCAATGTATTTTTCCACGTTAAATACTGGGATAACAATACTTACCGCAGGATTTTTTTGGTTCATCTTACAATTTCTTTTTAAGAAAGGAATTCTTTGATCTTCACAATTACATATTCCTGTTCTTCATCCGTCAATGTCGGATACATCGGCAGACTCAAACAATGCTTATAGTATTCCTCCATTACAGGTTGATCGCCTTCTTTATTTCCTAATTGCTTATAATAAGGGGTCAGATGCAAAGGAACATAATGAACTTGCGCATAAATATTACTTTTATGCAAATAATCATATAATCCTAATCTGTCCTCCACTTGGATTATAAATAAATGATAGGCATGAAAGACCTGATCCGATACAAAAGGAAGCTTAACCCCCTTCAGATCGGAAAGACCTTCCCTATATCGCCGGGCAATCTCTTGCCGCCGTGCTAATCCCATATCGGCTCTTTTCAATTGAGATATCCCTAAAGCTGCCTGAAAATCAGTAATTCGATAATTATATCCAAGCTCCTGCATCTCATAATACCAGCCACCATGGTTCTCGTGTAAAAGTGCCGGGTTCTTGGTAATGCCGTGTGTACGGTATAGACAAAGTTTTTCATATAATTCCTTACAATTTGTCGTAGCCATCCCCCCCTCGCCAGTCGCAATATGTTTTACCGGATGAAACGAAAAAACACTAACATCCGCAAAGTTCCCATTGCCACATAGCTGCTTCTCACCTTTACTATCAATAAAATATCCACCTGGCGCATGACAAGCATCTTCTATAATCCATAAGCCGTACTCATCCGCCAATTGACGAAAGGCCTCCAAATTGGCTGGATAACCCGCAAAATCTACCAAAACAATTCCTTTATAAGTGCCTTTAGGAGATTGCGACAATAAACGGCTTAATTTCTTTATATCCATCAAATAGGTATCTTCTTCTACATCACAGAAGACAACCTCGCCTCCCCGATAGCGAATACAATTAGCACTAGCCGCAAAAGTCAAAGGAGTTACAATCACTTTATCACCCGGATTCACATCAAGTGCCGTAGCCGCTAAATGAAGAGCCGCCGTAGCATTATTAACTGCTATAGCATATTTACAGCCGACATAAGAGGCAAAAGCCTCCTCAAATTCTTTTATTTTTGGTCCTTGAGTTAAATAATCCGACTTTAAGGCATCTATTACACATTGAATATCCTCATCCGTAATATGCTGACGTCCATAAGGAATAGGTTTAGTAATCATTTTATCTCAAAATTAGGATCTACATATTTCTTTATTTTTTCCCGCATAGACTCTACAGTCTCCCATTCCGTATTCGTATCAGAACTATAATGGAATCCCTCTGGAACCTTAACCGCATTATGATGATTTACATAGTCTTCATATTTATGATTAAACGCAACAGAGGGCAAGATCGCATAATAAGGACCTAGATCTATAGTATTCATGGCATCCGTGACCGTAATCATTTCCTCATGCAATTTTTCCCCGGGGCGTATACCGACCTCCACCAATGGAAGGTTAGGCGCAATAGCCTTCGCAACATCCACTATTCGATAAGATGGAATCTTAGGAATAAAAATCTCACCTCCTAAATGATGACCGATAGCGAACATGACCAAAGCAACTCCCGCTTCTAACGAAATATTGAAACGAGTCATCTTCATATTCGTAATAGGTAACTCTACCGCACCTGAATCTCTCTTGTTAATGAAAAAAGGAATAACAGAGCCCCTTGATCCCATAACATTGCCATAACGGACCACTGAAAACTTGATATCCCGCGGACCACTAATATTATTTGCGGCAACAAACAACTTATCAGAAGTCAGCTTTGTAGCCCCATATAAATTAATCGGAGCACAAGCCTTATCCGTAGATAAAGCCACAACATGCTTTACTTTTGTACGCAAGGCTGCATTAATCACATTTTGAGCTCCATGTACATTTGTCTTTATGCATTCATCCGGATTATATTCGGCCGTATCCACTTGCTTAATAGCCGCAGCATGAATAATTACATCTATGCCTTCGCAAGCACGTTCCAAACGTTCTCCATCCCGGACGTCTCCAATAAAGAAACGTAATTGAGGATACTTTGACGCAGGGTATTTTTGCTTCAGCTCAAACTGTTTCAACTCGTCACGTGAATAAATAACAATTCTTTTCACTTGAGGATAATCACGAAGGATTGTCTCCACGAATTTTTTACCAAAAGAACCTGTTCCTCCAGTAATTAAAACAGACTTTTCATTTAACATATTACTTCTATTTATATCTATTCTATAACTCCTTCGATTGTATATAAGAAGCTACAATATCATACTCTTCAAATGGTTGTCCCATATTTTTATTAATAATACGATCCTGAAACCAAATCACTGATGTACTATTTTCATGAAAAACAGAAAGTTTATTTCCATTATCCAACAAGATTAGAATTAAAAACTCAACCATTATGTTTGATTGTACTATTTTTAATCCATATTGATACAAATCCTCTGTTTTTTTTATATGAGGATGCAATTTCACATAAACATAATCAAAATCATTTTTCTCTTTATCCAGAGTTTTCAATATGTTTACATTAATTTGATGATTAGTTAAATAAATTCCAACCGATTTATTTTTCACAGATAAAAATTCTTCATATCCCGTAGAAAAATTCAAAAACAATGGTAATTCTTCCCTTAACCTCTTAACAAAGGGCTTCTGGAATGATTTCAAAGATTTTGAATATCCTGGGAACTGAGACCTATACAAATCCGGCAAATAAAGAAACTGCCCCGTAAGAAACTTTGAAAAACCAATATGGTCACCAACACCCGTAAGCTTATTTATTATATTCTTCAAGCCTTTTGAATTATCAAAACGATCTCTTCTGTAGCTTCCGAATCCTTCTTCAAACATATACATTCGTTTAAATCGGGATAGCTTAAAAAATATTCCATAAACAAAAGAAGCATCTACCTCTACGAACAACGTATTTACTGGGTGAAAAAACAAATATAAATCCAAATGAAACAAATCTTTGAAATATAATATATCATTCCATGTATCATCAAATGTCTTAACTTGATGAAAGAACAATTCCGCATCCCTAAAATGTCCTAAAATAATTAGAACCTTTTTTGAAGATGCATTTCCATATCCAATATTTCTTACATTAAAATATTGCAATGGCTTAGAACATATATATATATCAGTATCCATTATATCACGCCAGCTTGTTTCCTTGTTTTATCGTATTCTCTTTTTAGTTCTATAAGTTGCTCTTTACAGAATAAATATACGACAGGAACCACAATTGTCAATAAAAACACGGCGAGAGCAGCATATAGTTTACGAGGGGCCACGGGTGTACTCTTCACAAATGCCTCATCAACAATCAATGCCCTATTCATACTTTTATTTAATTTCAATAATGCCTCTTCTCGTTTTTGTAATAATATCAAATAAACACCTTGAGCAATCTCTTGATCACGCTTATAATTCATGAATTCTCGTTCTTGAGTTGGAACGTTACCCATTTTATCCAAAATAGCCTTCTCCTTAGACTTGAGATCTTTCAATGTCAAATTCAGGCTTTCTTGCGCATTCTTGATCGTAAGGGCAACACTCTTACGCATTTGATCTAATTGCTTATCCATCACAGTAAATAAAGGGTTGTCCTCTTTCGAGTTTTGCAACATTCGCTGACGATTTACCAACAACTCATTATAAGTAGTTATGGAACCGCCTTTCTCTCCTTCTTGGACATTCATCAATACGGGTACCAAATTATACTTATTAGCAGGATTTTGCACGAAGTCTTCCATAAATCTAATAGCATGCCCTTGAGCCTCCATCTCAACAATTTTCGTTTGGATCTCTTTCATTTGATCCACATAAAATTGCACATCGGCTGTCAAGTCAGTCATTTGGTTATTTTTCTTATAGATCTCTATAGATCGTTCAGCATTAGCTAAATCCGATATTACCTTATTGATTCGCTCATCCAAAAACTGTATTGTAGCACGAGCTTCTTTATTATTTATTGAATCGGCACGATTATTATATTCAAACATTAATGCGTTTAAAACGTCAATGCCTCGTTTTTTCTCATATTCCCTCAAAGTACATTCTATAACATTTGAATTATCTGAGTAAGTCTCAATTTCTATATCCTGCGCAAAATCATCTCCAACAAAACCAGCCGGCCTCATGGTTATATAAAGTTTCATGCTTTCTCCCAATTTATGGTTAGTTCCATAACTTAGGACAAACCGATTATCACCGAATTCAACGATCGCAGGTAATGAAGAAAACTCATAAGACCGCTTCTGACTTTTTGTCTTCCCTTCGATCTTTATTTTTCCCTCACGATCTTCCCGGACATAAAACTCTATTGTTTCCTCTTGAGATTTCAATGTACTAGAATCTGCAACCATCAGAAAAGGGGTATTTACATACTGTTTATATTTCCAAGTTAACGGTTCAACATACTCTGCATTTAAGCCTAATTTTGAAACAACCTCATACCATAAAGTATGAGATTTTAACACCGCTAATTCATCATCAATAACAATACCCGCACTACCTCCTCCACTCAAACCAAAAGATTTCATCAAACCTGCCGCATCTCCCAAAGACATATTTCCTGAGGACATGGAAGTATCATCTTGAACTTTAAAACGAGCCATTATTTCGTAAGTTGTCGGATAATAAATCAAATATAATACAGCTGGTATTAGAGATATAACAAAAGTGCCTAGAAATAATCTCCAGTGCCTCAGATACCCTATTAGAATAGACTTTAAACTTATAGTCTCATTTCCTATATTTGTTGAATCCATAGCTAAACAATTACTTCTTAATATTAATAATCGTGATTACCATCGAAGAAATAACAGAAATCGCACTAATTATCGAGGAGAACACAGTTATATTATACTGTTTGCTTTGACTAAATCGAGAATTACGCTGCTTTGCCAAATTGGGCTCAACATAAATAACGTCATTTTGCCTTAAATAAAAATAGGGAGATGTAAATAGCGAAGGATCAGTTATATCCATACGAACAAATTCTTTTTGCCCATCATTATCTCTTATCAGCAAAATATTCTTCCTATTGGCTGTAATCGCCAAATCTCCAACATACCCAAACGCATCTAAAATAGAGATTCGATCATTCTTTATAGTAAAAGTACCGGGACGATTTACCTCTCCCATTACCGTAATTCTATAATTTGTAATCTGCACGTTAACCAATGGGTTTTCTATGTATTTTGACAATTTACTTTGTAGCTCATCACACAGTTCTTGTTTTGATAAACCTGCGACATGAATCTTCCCTAATACTGGGAAATTTATGTTACCATCCGAATCAACAAGATAAGTATACATTGATTGAGAGGCAGCGATAGGTTGGTCACCTTGCTGCGCATACGCGAAAACAGGGGGATTAAATGGCGTCGTCACGGACGGATCCGGAGCTGTAACAGATATCGCCAGTAAATCATCTTTACTGATACGAGACGTATAAGTTTGATTCATTTGACTAATCTGTTCTGGAGTCAAAGTATCTACTCCTTGCAAATACACTACGTCTTTAGGTGCGGAACAAGCCCCTAGCAACAAGACAAACAATATCACTACTGATATTAATTTAATTCTCATAATCTTTGTTTTCTTCAAATAAGATGCAAATATACAATTTTTAGTTGAACTCAAAGGCATAAAGCACCCGTAAGTCCAAAGATACTTCTATAACGATGCAATTGTCTAGATATTGCTGCATGCTAAATCAAAATTATAGTTGTTTTTACCGCTTTTTCATGATTATTGCGTAAGTTTGTGACAAAACAAAAACATATGGTTGAGATAGGAAAATACAACACGCTGAAAATAGTGAAAGACCTTGACTTTGGGGTTTATCTGGATGGAGGTAACGGGGTGGAGATCTTGTTGCCGACTCGTTACGTACCTAAAAACGTGAAACCCGGGGATGAGGTCGAGGTGTTTATTTATCATGATAATGAAGGGAGGTTGATCGCTACTACCGCACGTCCTCTGGCAACGGTCGGGGAGTTCCAGTTCATGGAAGTAAAAGACGTGAATAATGCCGGCGCATTTCTGGAATGGGGTATCATGAAAGATTTGCTCGTTCCTTTCAAGGAGCAGAAAATGCCGATGAGAGAGGGAAAATGGTACTTAGTCTACGTCCGGTTGGATCATGTGACAGGACGTATCATGGCATCCGCACGTATCGAGAAGTTCTTGAACAATACCCCTATCGATTACGAGCAGAATCAAGAGGTTCAGTTATTGGTAGCCGATGAGACGGATCTTGGCTATAAGGTGATCATCAATAACCAGCATTGGGGATTGATCTATTATAATGAGGTATTCCAGCGTCTTGAGAAAGGTGAGCATCTGAAAGGCTATATAAAAGAGGTACGTGAGGATGATAAGATAGACGTAAGCCTAACGCCGCAAGGCTACCAAAAGGTAGAGGGGATCGCCGGCGTCATTCTGGAAGCGATGAAAACACAAGGGGGATACATCCCGGTACACGACAAGAGCGATCCGGACGTGATCTATTCCTTATTCCGCTGTAGCAAGAAAGCTTTCAAACAAGCGATCGGGGCACTCTATAAGCAACATCTTATCACGCTGGAAGATGGCGGGATACGGCTCGTGAACGAGAAGTGACCCATTTATATAAAAAAAGTCAATGGAATCCGTTACAGAATCCATTGACTTTTCTTTATAAATCCATTGAGTTAGCGAACGGATTCCATTGACTTTCTAATCCAGCTTCAATACGGCCAAGAACGCTTTTTGCGGAACTTCTACCGTACCGATCTGCTTCATTCGTTTCTTTCCCTCTTTCTGTTTTTCCAGCAATTTACGCTTACGGGAGATATCGCCTCCATAACATTTCGCCGTCACGTCTTTACGGACAGCCTTAATTGTCTCACGAGCGATAATCTTAGCGCCTATCGCCGCTTGGATAGCGATATCGAATTGCTGGCGGGGGATCAACTCTTTCAGTTTCTCGCACATACGACGTCCGAAAGTAACGCTATTATCCACGTGCGTCAATGTAGACAAAGCGTCTACCGGCTCACCGTTCAACAGGATATCTAATTTAGCCAACTTACTGGGACGGAAATCATGTAAATGGTAATCGAAAGAAGCATACCCTTTTGAAATACTCTTCAACTTATCATAAAAGTCGATTACGATCTCGCCCAACGGCAAGTCATAATGAATCTCGACACGATCACCTGAAATATATTCTTGCTTAAGCAGGATGCCACGTTTACCCAGACAGAGTGTCATGATCGGGCCGATATAGGTAGTGTTCGTGATCACGGAAGCACGGATAAACGGCTCGTCGATATGATCAATCAAAGTCGGGTCCGGCAAGCCTCCCGGATTATGTACCTCGATCTCCTCCCCTTTCTTTGTATGCACGATATAAGAAACGTTCGGTACAGTAGTTATCACATCCATATTGAACTCACGATCCAAACGCTCCTGAACAATCTCCATATGCAACAAGCCCAAGAAACCGCAACGGAACCCAAAACCCAACGCGGCGGAACTCTCCGGCTGGAAAGTCAAGGAAGCGTCGTTCAACTGCAATTTCTCCAATGACGCACGAAGGTTCTCGAAATCCTCGCTATCGATTGGATAGACACCGGCGAAGACCATCGGCTTCACCTCCTCAAAACCGGCGATCGCGTCTTTAGCCGGGCGAGACACATGAGTGATCGTATCACCGACACGCACCTCCCGGGACGTCTTGATACCGGAAATGATATATCCTACGTCTCCCGTCCGGATCTCCTCACGGGGGCACATATCTAATTTCAATATACCTACCTCGTCGGCGTCATACTCTTTTCCTGTAGCGATAAACTTCACATGGTCACCTTTACGGATCACGCCGTTTACCACCTTGAAGTAAGCGATAATACCACGGAACGGATTAAAAACGGAGTCAAAAATCAGACACTGCAACGGAGCCTCCGGGTCACCTTTCGGAGCCGGGACCTTCTCCACGATCGTATTCAAGATCTCAGTCACTCCCTCGCCTGTCTTTCCGCTCGCCCGTAAGATATCCTCACGAGGGCAGCCCAACAGTTCCACGATCTGGTCCTCTACCTCCTCCGGCATGGCGCTAGGCAGGTCGATCTTGTTCATCACCGGAATAATCTCTAAGTCATTCTCTATCGCCATATACAGGTTAGAGATGGTTTGCGCCTGAATACCTTGGGCCGCATCCACGATCAGCAACGCACCCTCGCAGGCGGCGATAGAACGGGAAACCTCATACGAGAAGTCCACGTGTCCCGGAGTATCGATCAGGTTCAGTATATATTCTTCACCCTTATAATTATACTTCATCTGGATCGCATGGCTCTTGATCGTAATACCACGCTCACGCTCTAAATCCATGTCGTCAAGGACTTGAGCTTGCATGTCTTTACCTTCTACTGTCTTGGTATACTCAAGCAAACGGTCTGCCAAGGTACTTTTCCCATGGTCAATATGAGCAATAATACAGAAATTGCGGATATTCTTCATCTGCTAAATTTATTTTTAGGTACGCGAAGATAGGAAATTTAGCCTAAATACTATACTTTTGGCATACCATTTGTTGTTAATAGTATATGACAATACAAGAAATAAATAAAGCATACAACCGAATTATCGGTTCATTAGACGAAAAGGAGCTAAAGAATGCGTTCGATTTTCTCCAAGGTTTAATAGCGGGAATACGTGAGTACTCATTCCAAGACAGGTTGAACGAGCTACAAGATACTTATAAATATATGTTGCGATACCGGATCGAGGGGGCTAAAGATCCGATGCAAGACCAAATATACAACAACTTGATCGCATCCAGCTATGAGTTCGCGGATATAGTGAAGCACAAGGCCTTATCGGTAGATTCGCCTCTCTCCTATTATAGCCGTAGGCGAATGATGCAAAAGGAGCTTACCAACTATGACCAGCTCCATAAGGTTTTGAGAAACGCCTCTTTGGTGAAGATAGAGACTCCGACCGGAACCATTACGGAGCAGCAGCAAATCGAATCCGCCACGATCCTATTATTCAATAAGATCTGGACCTCGAATCCTCTCAATAAGGAAGAAATAGCCTCCATCAGGAACCTATTGAATGACCAAGAGTTGCCTTTTATCATCGGTAGCCAAATCGTATCAGCATTAATGCTGGGGTTGCAAGCCGCTTTCGATAAGGAGAAACTGCTATTATTATTCGATGCGGCCAATCTCCAAGAAGATGAGATTCGTTACCGCGCGTTGATCGGGATTCTCCTGACACTCTATACCTATAGAAAACGTACGGCGTTATATCCGCAGATAGCGGATCGACTAGCGGCTTTATCCGAGGGATTTCCTAATTTCACGAAAGCGATCCGAACGATTACCCTTCGTTTTATCCTAGCCCGTGAGACAGAGAAGATCACCCGTAAGCTACAAGACGAGATCATTCCGGAGATGATCAAGCTAGGCCCTAAAATCAGTCAAAAGATAAACTTAAAGGATATCAATCCGGAACTTCTCGGAAACGAGATGAATCCGGAGTGGCAGAATATGTTATCGAACAGTTCCTTAGGGAAGAAAATGGAGGAGTTCAGCGAGCTGCAACAAGAAGGTGCGGACGTAATGCACTCTACTTTCGTGCACCTAAAGCATTTCCCCTTTTTCCGGGAATTGGGTAACTGGTTCATACCATTCACGACCGAGCATTCCGCTTTTGGCAATCAGTTGAGCAAGAATCAAACGGAAAAGGATATGCTAGATTCCATGACTCTTGCGGCATTCATGTGTAATTCCGATAAATATTCCTTATATTTCAGTATGATGCAATTGCCGGATCAAGCCCGTCAAATGATGATGGGACAATTTGGTAGCCAAGCCTCCGAGATGATTCAGCAAACGAAGGAGGAATTGATCAGTAAACGGGGAAAACTGGAAATCATATCCGGACAGTACATACAGGACTTGTATCGTTTCTTCAAACTTTATCCGGGACATCTGGATTTTGATGACATATTTACATCTGCGCTAGACTTTCATAACCTGCCAATTTTGCAGCCTTACGTCAGTGATGAGGAAAGTTTGACAACTATAGCGGAGTATTATCTCCGGAAGAATTACTTCCTCGACGCGCTCACGATCTACAATCGCTTATCCGACGCAAATCAAGAAAGTGATATCTTATTCCAGAAAATCGGTTACTGCAAACAAATGAATGGCGATATACAAGGCGCCTTGGAGGCTTATTTACATGCGGATCTTATCAATCCAGACAGTAAATGGGTTATTCGCCGGATCGCCGGTTGTTACCGTACCTTAAAGCAACCGGAAGAAGCGTTGAAATACTATCATCGTTACGAGGCTTTCAATCCGGATGATTTATCGATCCAAATATGTATCGGCCACTGCCATCTTGAACTCAAGAATTATAATGAGGCGCTGAAATATTATTTCAAGGTAGATTATCTGGACAATAAAAGTACGAAGGCTTGGCGTCCAATAGCTTGGTGTTCTTTCTTGACCGGTAAATACGATCAGGCCCGTAATTATTACAAAAAGATCATGGATAATCAACCCAACACCCAAGATTTCTTGAATGCGGGACATACGGAATGGGCATTACAGAATATCAAGGGAGCGCTTGCTTTTTATAAAAAAGCCGTGGAGAAAGAGTCCGGTGATTTCTCGAAGTTCCAAGAGCAGTTCAATCAAGATATTCCCGATCTTCTTGTAGCGGGAATCGAGGAGGCGGAAGTGCCGTTGATGATGGATCAACTCCGGTATTCCTTGAGCGATATATTCTAACTAGTCATCCAACAATTTGAGAAGACAAAAAGAAATATCGTATGAAAGAGATGATATTAGAGACAAAGCGACTCCTATTAAGGGAATTAAAACAAGATGATTTTAATAATATCTGTAAGCTTTTACAAGATCCGATTGTAATGTACGCTTACGAGGGAGCGTTCAGTAAAAAAGAGGTACAAGAATGGCTTGATAAGCAATTAAGGAGGTATCAAAACGATGGTTTTGGTTTATGGGGGATGATAGAGAAAGACAGCGGAGAGCTTATCGGTCAATGTGGTCTCACCTATCAAGAATTCAATGGTCAACAGGTTCCGGAGATCGGTTATTTGCTTAGGGCGGAATACTGGCATAAAGGTTATGCTACCGAAGCCGCCATAGCTTGTAAGGAATACGCCTTCAATATCCTTAACTTCGACAAAGTATACTCCATCATACGGGACACAAATATCCCCTCTCAAAAAGTAGCACTAAGAAACGATATGAGGGAAATCGCAAATTTCATAAAACATTATCGCAATATCGATATGCTTCATTTAGTATTCTGCGTGAATAAGTTATAGTTATCAAGCGGAAAGACTGGGATTCGAACCCAGGGAGCGGTTACCCGCTCACCGCATTTCGAGTGCGGATAATACAATTTGATTATCAATTTGTTACAACAGATACTGTAAATACATAGTAAAAACGACATTTATAGTCGTCTTTTTTGATGCAGGTCTATCATCCAGTTAGCCCATTCATCCGTCCCGTAAGCAGGAATATCGAACCACTCCTTTTCGCTCAAATGAGGCAAGAGTTGCATGATCCGCTCCAACTCATTCCGGAACCGGAAAATATCCTCTTCCGTCAGCTTTACCGAATAATGCTTCTTGCATTCCTTTAATCCCGGAAAAGACTGGAGCAATCCCATAATCTCGGAGAAAGCGGAAGACTTGCCCTTGTCGATTTTTAATGTGATTCCGGACATGTTGCATTTTCTTATTTTCCCATCAAAGCTACTATTTGAGGCATACTATACAAGCTTCATTATCCTGTTCTTGTCGCTCCATAGGACGATTTCCAGTTGGGATTTCCCACTCATGAACTCCAGATAAGGGGCTATTTTGTCCATTTTATAACCGGATGCCATGTCGTTTACCAGGGCTATCTTTTTGTCAATAAAATCCGTCATTCCTGATTTCTCGATGATTTCAAAGTTCATATTGGTTTTACCGATACTGTTGATAAAATTGTAATCAGTTGAACCGGTTATGTAATTGACCAAAGACAGCCTATTGTTATTCTTGATTACGGCATTAAACTTGACCCTGCTGTACCTTTCATGAATGGACTTGCCAAAATCGACCTGCTCCTTGCTTTTAAAAGAGGCAATAAAGCTGTCCGCATGTTTTCGGAATCTTCTGATTGCGTCAGCCTCTTTCTTTGATTCAAACTGGATGAAAGAGGAACTTACGATTGCAGATATGAAATTAGCGACCTCATAAACCAAATTGGGTATCATCGCCCAGTTAGTTGTCTTTTTATAATAGAATAGTCTTTCCTTTGCCTCGATGGTAGATATGTTGTATTGCGTCAGATAATATTCGTACAATCTGTTGAAATGGTTGTCTTCCAAATCAATCAAGTCGTTGTAATACTTTTCGGAAATCCACCCTCCGTCTGTTACGACAAACTCATCGCCTCTCTGTGTAAGAAAGACGGAAACGAAGCTGTCGCTTGTCGTGAAGCAAGGTGTGATAATTTCGACTGTTTCCCCTCTTTGCTTGAAATTCCAGAGCCGACTGTGTACTTCCACGATATTATTTAAAATACTTGTATCCATTTCAATTTCATGTCAATTAAAAGTTTATACCACTCAAAGGATCGATATCGCTTTCGTAAACAAAAGGCAGAGTTCCAGGTGACTGCACTTCTATTTCGGGTGTATCTGCGCTATTGCCCTTCGTGTTTGACTCCGTGCAAAAATGAGCGATGCACAAAGATACATCTTCCAGCACTTCCGCTTGCTTTTGGTCTTTCAAAACTTCCGTTTTGTATGCAATTTCTTCGCCCGTCTGCATAAATTTGTGAAAATGCGGTGTAGGCACTCGCTGCTGGTCAATGGGGACATCAAGGCCTGAATTGCGATGACATGCGCCCGCTGAGTCATATCTGAAAAAGTAGCTGTTGTCGAATGCCGGACATTTGAGTTTGAACTTAAAGTCAGTCGGGTCGTCCGCCTTTATTTGTACAACAAATTCAAGATCCTTTTCCAGTGACTCATGTTTTGCCTGTACGACCTTTTCCTTGATTGTTTTGTGATTGCTCTTTGTCTGGTCTACTACAATAGGTGAGACAAGAATGGTTTTGCCTCCTTCTACGAGCACTTTATATGTGTCATAATTGGATTTTATGTTGTTATTTATCTTTACCTTTGCCATATATTATCGTATTTATCACTATTACCCTATTTCTGTTATCTGCATTAATGTCTCTTTCACAAAATCCTTTAGTTCCATAATTAAAAATTTTCAATCATTATTTCCTTGTGAAAGCATAAGCCAACATTAACCAAGAAACTTATCCTTTATTGCTAAAGTTATCATTATAAGTATTATTTTACATGGTTAAAAAGGCACATCGTTATCTTTAAAGATCTGATCAACAAGATTTTTAATAGCGAAATTATCCTTCTGATTGAATTCTTCATATTCATCAAATTTGAAAAATTCTCTTTTAAACTTCAATCGAACATCTCCAATAGAACCCATACGATTTTTTGCAACAATAAACTCTGCCAAACCTATTAAGGAGTTTCCTCGTTCATCCTCTGTTATATGATAATATTCAGGTCGATGAATGAAACATGCAACATCTACATCATCGCATATTGTACCACTATCACGATAATCAGTCAATTGTGGCCTTTTACCATATATTCCATTTCGATCTTCTAAATTTCTATTTAATTGTGAAGTTACTACAATAGGAATATTTAGCTCTCTTGCTAAAACTTTCAGCTCTCTTGTTATGTAATTTATTTCAGCATATCTTGTATCAAAAGATTTATTATCAACAAAAAGCAATTGTAAATAATCAACAAAAATAATTTTCACACCTTGTTCATAAACTAATCGTTCTGCCTTATTACACAAATCACAAATACTTAAACGAGGTGTATCATCAATCAT
Organism: Parabacteroides sp. AM17-47; assembly: GCF_003434625.1. NCBI lineage: Bacteria > Pseudomonadati > Bacteroidota > Bacteroidia > Bacteroidales > Tannerellaceae > Parabacteroides > Parabacteroides sp. AM17-47. The sequence continues at coordinate 211,007 of NZ_QTLI01000001.1, read as the reverse complement.
TATTGGAGCATATTTCAATTCCTCTATGTTCTTGTCTAATCGTTCCCATTCAAAAGATTCCAAATAACCACTTGATAATTTTTGATAAGGAATCTCACAAATATTTGCAATCAAAGCATTCGTTATTTGAATCTGATTCATTTCTTGCGAGAACAAAGCAACCGGTATTGGACTTTCTCTTAGGGCAATATTTTTTATCATGGATAGTATTAATTCTGTTTTTCCCATCGCAGGACGTCCTCCAATTACAATAAGCTGACCATTTTGCCACCCACCAATCAAATTATTCAGTTCATCAAAACCAGTATTTATCCCAAAGATAAAACCCTTTACATTTGCAGCACATTGAATCTTATCAATAGTTTCTTTTAGAATCTCATTTATCTTTTGAGGTTCTCGGCTATAGCTCACACTTTTACCTTGATTTTCCATAATATCGAATTTATAAAACAAAAGTTTTTATTTAGATTTAAAGTTGATTTCTTCTTAACTTTCCTGCAACCTTATAAAGGAATAAGATTTCACTCTTAGCAATATCCCGGTCTGGGAACTTACGACGGCCATCAGGGTTCAGTTCCATATTGTATGAAACCATTGTAATATAGCCATCACCTTTAGAGCTCTCATAAAGATTCTTTATATATCGATCTTCTTGGGTTATGACAACGTAACACTGGCCATAGTCTATATCATCCCGACTTTCGATCCTACGAACAAATATGATATCGCCAGATTTATATTTATCATACATACTATCACCAAATACCATAATCCCTCGGCATCCTTTAAATGCTGGGATGGAAACCCATTCAGTTATTTTGTTCTCGTCCCCCTCTAAACCTATACCGTTCCCCGCACAAACACGAATATCAAGAATTGGTTGTCGGTCATTGTAGATATTAGTATCTACATCTTTATTCCGACCAGAAATAATATAGTCTATGTCAAAATCAGTATATACTTCTGAGATTTTTTTTAATGTTTCCTTGCTTGTTGAATCGGAATATTGAGCTACAGAACCATTTGGAAGCCCTACAGACGCCTCAAAAGCTCTAACACTAAGTCCTTTTGATAAAATAAAAGCCTTGACTCTATCTCTTAATTGACTTACTTCTTGCTTTGCCATAGATAATTTGTTAAATAGATAAAATTATCTACATATAGTTTTGTTTGTAGATAAATATATCTATATTTGCACTTGTAATAATTAATACAACATCAAAGGTAAAGAAATTAGAACATATATAATAATGTAAGGAGGCAAAAATGGAAAAATTAAACCTACAAGGTCATGAGACTGGCGCTCGTTCGTTCAGAGAGATCTACTTCTCCATGGACAACACGCCGCCTAAGAAGGCTTTCATCCAAAAGATAGCCACCATTACCAAACGATCTGAATCGGCTGTCAGATGTTGGGTAGCGGGAGTCTACCAACCGGATGCGTTAGCCCAAGAAGTGATAGAAAGAGAACTTGGCATTCCTGCCAGTGAATTATTCCCAAAGGAGGATAAGGTATGCGCGCAATAGAATTCTATACCACCCCCTCCGGCGAAGTAACTATCAAAGAGCAGGGACAGCCGGAACGCCAACTGAAAGAGTCCGATACGGATTTCATTCAAAGTTTCCTTGAGATTTTGGAAGAGTTCTATCCGGAGGCTTATGCGGCACTCCGCAAGTATTACGCCCGCTACGACGGGAATAAATGCTACCGGGATTTCTTGGCTGTACGCAGGTTTATCAAATGCAACTTCGGGCTGTACGATAACATGATAGACGTGGATGAGAACTGGAATTTCAAATTCGAGTTTGTCGGCTGCCCTCTACGAGGAGAATGTGACGGGTTCAAGAAAATCTGTGAACCGAAGTTCAACAGTACATTATCAGACAGCCAGCTTCGGGTGATGGAGCTTTGCTACTATGGCAAGAAAGACGAAGAGATCGCGGAAACGCTTTTCATCTCGTCCCACACCGTAAAGAACCACCGGAAGAACGTTTTCCGGAAACTCTCGATACACTCCATGGCGGAGTTCATGCGATACGCGAACGAAAAGAATCTATTTAAGGGCGAATAATCATGCCAACCGAAAACACCTATCAAAGCATACCTTCTTTACGAAAGATCGAGATCGAATACCTTGCTTGGCAAATCACAAGGATGCAAGCGGGTATCCGGGAATTTATCGGGCAAAAGGAAGCGCACCTCCGTTTCGGGAGGAAGAACGTGGAAAGATGGGTCTCGGAAGGTAGGCTACAACGTTATAAGCGACCGGGCAAAATCGAGTACAGGCTGGAAAACCTGTATAAGTGCGCACTGGATCCATACGACTATTAAATGAATCATTAACATAGCAAGGCACCTTGGCAAGGCGTTGCAAAAGGAAGTTTACGATACCCATCCAACTCGCTATTTCACGGACGGTAAACCGCATTGCTAATAAATCATTGACGTATGAAAACAGATTACTGGAAACTCGCCCAAGCGGTGAGGTGGGGATTTTACATCCTTTTCGGAACGCTCGCCATACTTGGAATCGTGGCTATTTGCCTAGGACATTTCCTGCATATCATCACGACGTCCGGATGTGCGGCAATGGCTTACATGATAGCTAAACATTGGTAACTAACATTTAAAAACATAACATCATGTCGAATCTAATTCAGATCAAAGTAGCTGAGTTGAATCAGCTAAACCCGCTCATGATAGCGGAAGATAACAGGGTAGAACAAAAGTTCATCCAAATGTATAACGCGATCTGGGGTACCGCCCAAGGAGCGCAAATCTACGAGAAAGAGAAATTCAACTTCCGGAAGATCTTACAAGACAAGCCGGAACTGCAAAAATGCACACCATTATCCCTCTATGGATGCTTTTTGGATATAGCGGTCAACGGCCTGTCACTTGACCCGACAGGACGACCGCACTGTTATATTCTTCCCCGTAGCACGAAGACCGGCTATAAGGATAACAACAGTAGCGATATCTACGAACTACGTGCTTATCTCTCCATCACCGGATATGGCGAGTTAGTCATGCGGCAACGTGCCGGACAAGTCCGTTACGTGGATAATCCCGTGGTTTGCTATGAGGGCGATACCTTCTCCCCCGGGTTGATCGACGGCGTAAAGACCGTGACCTACCAAGCGGCATGCCCCCGAAAGTCCAACAAGGTGATAGGTGGTTTCTTACGTATCGTACGCTCCGACGGTACCGTGGACTGGCACTGGATGATGGAAGGCGATATCAAGCGATTGGAAGCGTACAGCTTTAAGAACAACCAGAAATGGAACCCGCAAACCCGGCAGAAAGAAGGGAAGGCCAATGCCCTTTATACCTCTAGCGAAGGAGGTATTGATCCGGGATTCTTGGAAAGCAAGCTTATCAAGCACGCTTTCGACGGATATCCCAAGGTACGCACGGGACAGTTCTCCTCATTCGAGACACAGGAGGAACCGCAAGAGATCGACTACGGACTGGAAGAAACAACCGTTATCCAGCCCAATCAAGCCGGACAGCAACCGCAAGCCCTCCAGCCCCAATCGGAAAATCCTTTACAAGGATTCGGAGAGCAACCGCAAGCGGAACCGGTACCCGTATCTGGTATAACAGCCCAAATATCACAAGAAGATGAAGAAGCCGGATTTTAAGAGTTCAATATCAACATTCAAAATTTTATCGACATGGATACACAGAATAACAATTTACCTTTCAAGGCTAACGAGGTCATTAGCATCTTACAGACAGCCCCGGATATTCTCGCCCGCAATGAGGCGTCGGTCTCAGCTTGCACGAACGCAGGGAAAACCCTCTTGGACACGATTGAGGGAAATGGAGGTATCGGCACGGACGAGATCGACACTGCGGTACAAGAATACCTTGCGAAGTCAAAGAAGACCGTAGAGAACATGAACAACCGCCGGAAGCCGTTAACCCAAATGCTAACGGCTATATCCAAACGTTTCACGACACTAGAGGGTTCCATAGACGCCAAATCCAAGGGAACCATCCCTTATCTGCTACAGATGGAGCGTAACAAATACGCCGCCAAGAAGCTGGAAGAGCAAAAACGCCGTGAGGAAGAGGCCCGGCAAAAACAGTTGGCGGAGAACGAGAAAGCCCAATACCGGGCCGACATAACGGTCTTGCTTGATACCACGTACGCCGCCTACGTCGAGAAGCATATCAACGCCTTGAACGGGATTTTCAATCGTGCCTCCCTAGCCACGTATGGGGACGTATGCCGGCAGATCACGCAAACAAGCACCGGTTTCTCATGGACGGATTTCGTGAAAAACGTCGTTGATAATAAACAGACATTCTATATGGACGGTGAGACCCGCAAAGCGATCAAGAACGAGATAGCCATCCTAAAGAAAAAAGAATATTCCGATCGATACGCTTTCGAGATCGAGGGACTGAAACAATCCTTGGTCGACCGCCTCCCATCCCTCCGGAAACAACTGGAGGAGCAAGAGGAAATTCGCAAGACCAACGCAATCGAGGCGGCACGGCTGGAGGAGGAGCGCAAACGGAAAGAGGCGGAGGAACGTCAAAAGGCCGAACTGGAACGCAAGCGCAAGGAAGAGGAAGCGAGAGCCAAGGCGGAGGCAGAGAAAGCCACCGCGGAAGTACAGGCAGCATTCGATTTCAGCGCCGCCAGTATGTCTCCTACCCCTACCAAGGCGAAGATCAAGAAAAAGATCCAAGTCACCAATCCACAAGGATTCATGCAGGTATACCAGATGTGGTTCATGCGTGAGGGTATCAACATGAGCATGGAGGATCTTGAGAAGATCCACAAGAAGATGATCTCCTACTGCGAGAAGGTCGTGAATAAGGACGGTGAGCGAATCCAGTCCGCTTTCGTGAGATATGTCGATGACGTAATAGCCAAATGATATGAGAAAGCTATATCTGTCCTCATGGATAAACTTCGGGAAATACAGGCGTACACCGAGTAACCTAAAAAAGATCCTCGATACGGAAGAGGGCCGCAAATGGTTCCGGTGGCTGATGGATAACACTTACGATTTTGAATTTGACTTTGCGGTCATTGAATACTTAAAACTCAAGGAAGAAGATGCAAGATACGTATTACCAACGGTCTGAGGTCAGCAACTCAGACCTGACAGAACTAAAGAACCTCCTCTATCCCCGTACGCAATACGGGGATAAGGAGAAGGCTTTCAAGTTCGGTAGCCTGATCGACGCGATGATTACCGAACCGGAAAGGGTCAGATATGATAAGCGCATGGTAGACGATGTATTGTATTCCGGCGAGGATTGGGAACTGGCACAAGCCATGATCAAGTCACTCCGTATGGAAGCCCGACACGATCCGCTCATTAAGTATGCATTGGAACAATCCGATAAACAGAAATTTATGGTAAATAAAAATCAAAAATTTCAATACGGCAATTTTGAATACACACTTGACACTCGTTGCAAATGGGATTTCTGGTTTTCAGCAATGGGGTTTGGAGGAGATTTAAAAACAACTTTTGCTTCTTCTCAAAAACAATTTAATGAAGCCATAGATTTTTTCGACTGGGATCGCTCAAGAGCTTGGTATATGGATATTGCTGGAAGTAAACAAGATTTTATTGTTGCAATAAGCAAAAAGAATCAACAAATTTTCAAAGCCACTATAAAAAAAGATGGCACTTTATATAAACGTGGCAAAGAAAAGTACGAAGAGCTAGCCTTCCGGTGGTGGATGCTAATAAGCTAATAGTATGAAGAGTCTAATTTTAATCCTAATCGGCTGGCTAAAGTACAGGCTGGTAAAGAAATGCCCTATATGCGGAGCTCCCGTACTCGTAAAGAAATTACAGACGCATACGGGAGATACATTCAACGTATATCATTGCGGCAACTGTGGCAACGATTATATCTTAAAATAAAAATCATGAATCTCAATATCACACCGACAGACAAGATATCCGAGGAACTGGCCGCCATAGATGCCTTCCTGAATATCACAATGAGCGAAGACGTACAAGAAGCTGTCCTACGTGGAAACGACCTTGCCGTCTATATCGCCCGGACCGGGAAACTGTTAGCAGATGCCAAATACCATCTGAACGTGAAAAAGAAATCGGAAGTATTCGACACATTACGGGAAACCGCTTCACGGGCCGGAGCAACCTCAAAGGCCGTAAACGCTATCATCGACAGCCTGTGCAAGGATGAGCAATACCTAGTCGACTGGTGTGATAGATTGAACCGGACCGCGACCCACCAATTGGAATGGTGTCGCACGATAATTAGCAAGGCGAAAGCTGAAATGGCCTTAGCGCCTCAGAGTTATAACAATCCTAAATTTTAAAAGAGCATGGAAGAATTAGTAAAAGAGCAACCCGTGTACGAGATCCAGAAAGTGAAGATCAAGAACAACCAGCTCACGGCGGAGTATACGGAAAAGTTCGTGGAAGCGAACTACAAGAACAACATCCTAAAGGAATCGGAGCAGTTTATCCACCCCGATCTACTGTACGCGTTGAACCGGCTTAAGCCACACGTAGTGAAAATCTGTGAGATGTACGAGGCTACATTGGTCAATGTCGCCAATCCTTCCGACGATGACTTGAACGAGAAGCTAAAGAATATCATCGTCACCGGATACAGTAAAGGCGGTAATGATGAATCAGCCGGCGTATCAATCCAAGCGCAAAAGCTCCTGAAAAGCGGGCAGATCCTTAACCTCTCCGTCCCGTTCACCAAATATGAGGACGAGTCCGGCGACGGGTACCTTTACGGAGCCGAGTTGAAAGAGGCCATCGGTAGATGTAGCTACGAGGTGGACGCTTATCTGTTCGAAGGTAAATATGGCATCAAGCAAGAATCCTTCGATTTCGATACCCCGGAGGAATCGGATATCACGGGCGAGAAGGAAGAGAAGCCTAAGAAACGGGGACGGAAGAAAAAAGAGCAGATCAAGGAGATCGCCGAGGAGGTGAAAGCCTTCGACGAGTTCGCCTAACTAATAATAAAAACAACCGTTATGCAAATCACTTTACAAAACACGGAAAAGGGACAATGCTATGCGGTAAGGTTTGACAGGTACCGCCAGCAGGTCGTTGACAAGCTAAAGACAGCCGTCAGCGTCCGCTGGTGGGACAAGTCTACCGGAGCGTGGATGATCCCGGCCAACAATAAGTGCAAGGCGGAGCTAGACCAGCTCACCTATTACGTGAGGCACTTCGAACCCGTCAACTGGGGAGGGTACGAGTCTAAGACCGACGAGGACATAGCCTATCAAATACCGGACATGCCCGAGTTGGACGAGGATCATGGCCTAAAGATACAACCTTACCCCTATCAACTGCAAGGAATCGCACGAGGCTTACAACTAAAACGGTTTATCAATGGGGACGACATGGGCCTCGGCAAGACATTAGAGAGCATCGCTACCATCAACAAAGCTGATGCTTTCCCCTGTCTCGTAATCTGCCCCAATACGGTCAAGATCAACTGGCAACGTGAATGGCACAAGTTCACGGACAAGAAAGCCATGGTATTGACCGATTCGGTACGAACCTCATGGCCATTCTTCTGGCAAACGGGCATGAACCATGTGTTCATCGTGAACTACGAGAGCCTACGGAAGTATTTCGTACGCCGAATCAACAAATCGGAGAAATGGACGCTGAAAGACGTAGAGTTCCATAATACGATCAAGTTGTTCAAGAGCGTGATCATTGACGAATCCCATAAGGTAAAATCAACGGCTACCCAACAAAGCAAGTTTTGCAAAGGTATCACCGCCGGGAAAGAGTGGATCATCCTGTTGACCGGTACCCCTGTCGTAAACAAGCCCAACGACCTTATATGCCAACTCGCTATCATGGACCGGATGAACGATCTCGGAGGCTGGAAATATTTCACGAGCCGCTATTGCTCTGGGCCGCACGGGGCCTCGAACTTGAAAGAGCTCAATTTCATGCTCTGGAAGCATTGTTTCTTCCGGAGGGAAAAATCCAAGGTGCTGACTCAATTACCCGACAAGGTACGGCAGATCGTGACCTGCGAGATCACCAACCGCAAGGAATACCAAGACGCCGAGCGTGACTTGGTGGATTATCTGAGACGATACAAGGAGGCCGACGATGAGAAGGTACAAAAATCGCTGAAAGGCGAGGTCATGGTACGAATAGGCATATTGAAGGACATAACGGCCCGGGGTAAGTTGAGAGAGGTGATCGATTTCGTGAAGGATTTTCGGGAGAACGGAAAGAAGATCATCCTCTTCTGTAACCTGCATGAGATCGTAGACCGGCTCCTACAGGCGTTTCCCTCGGCGGTGTGTGTCACCGGACGGCAAGATATGCAACAAAAGCAAGCGGCCATAGACGCTTTCCAACGGAATCCCAAGACGGACGTCATCATCTGCTCCATCAAGGCCGCAGCGGCGGGTATCACGTTGACAGCGTCAAGCAATGTCGCTTTTATCGAGCTACCGTGGACATACGCAGATTGCGACCAAGCCGAGAGCCGGGCACATCGTATCGGCCAAAAGGACTCCGTGAATTGCTATTACCTGCTTGGCCGCAAGACCATCGACCAGAAGCTCTACAGGATCATCGAGGAGAAAAAACATATAAGCAACGCCGTGCTTGGCGCGGAGGACAATATACAAACAAACATCGTCGATATGATGGCCCGGATATTCGACGAGACCGAGGAGGAGGAATAACCATGGCAGAGGAACACATAGGGATCAACCGCTTGAAAGAACGGGAGGACGCTAATAAATATCCACGAAGGAAATGCGTAAGATGTATCCGTTATCCATGCTTCTCCGGACAAGGAATAGGTACGCACGCCATTAATCTCGCCGCTTATGGATGTAAGGATTATAAAAGTCAAACAAGATTAAAGAATATGTCGCACAATGTAAACAAAGGAGGTTCAGATGCTTAAAATATCATTGTTAATAATCGGAATGATCTCGCTAATATTCATTCTCACGTCTGGAATATCGATCCAGTTCAAGCCATTCCATATATCCCTAGCTTATCCATACTTTGGAACAGGGATGGTATTGATAGCCATTGGTTTCGCCTTGTGCTTCGGCTCGGCTTACTATCATGGAATATCAAATCATGAATATAAAGATGGTTACAGCAAAGGATTCAACGCAGGTATTGAATACATTATCGATTGGGCTAAGAATAAAAAAGAAGGCTAAAGATAACATTTTTATAGCGAGAGATAAAGACTAACAAAGAGAATAAATAAAAAGGCAGCGCCTCACAGCGCCACCCCATTACAACCTGCGACAAATATATCAAATAAAGACAACTATGGCAAGTGAGGCATTGAATAAATATATTGAGAAACGTTACGACAGGTGGCTGGATTACGCTAAGTATCACTGCTCACTTGCCGGAATGAGTAGTGAAGCTATTGACGTATTGAACGAGGTAATGTGTATGCTACTTCAAAAGCCTCTGGAACACCTCTCCCGGCTTATGGAAGCCAAGCAAGGTAAATATACCGAACTTGACTGGTATATCCTGCAAATGATAAAGCTGAACGTTACCTCGGACACGTCTCCCTACCGGCATAAATACAAGCCTATCCCGGTAGATGAGAATGTGGATTGGCGAAGACTGAACATTATTGATGAGCCCGATGATAGTATTGACCGTACCGAGTATATCCGGGAACGTATGCAGGATATCCGGGATATGGTCGATCAATTAGGCTTATCCGAAAAAGCCAAACGCATTTTTGCTTGGAAATTCTTCGCCGGAGAATCTTTTGCCGATTGGCCGGGACCGGAAAACAGGAAAGAGTTGTACGAAACCTACAAAAGTGTTTTCAATGCGGTGATGGATAAGAAGGATGGGAAACTACTATTATAAAAAGAGCGTCCAGATAATCGCTCACCCAAACGCCCAACCTTAACTATGAAATAATTTATGTTTTTTTGTTTGTAAACATACAACTTAATTAGATACGTTATCCGCTAAATTGTATATTATTCAGCAGGACTACTCTGTTTCCTGCATTTCTTCCAGTTTCCTCTTCAACCTTTTTCATAAAAAATAATTATGGTCATTCTAAAAGATGTATTATTTCAATAGGTCTATTAACAACAAAAGTAGGTTTCAAACTTAATAATATATCTTTTTCTTTTGTTCCCCATAAACACGCAACACTATCCACTCCTGCAGACAGAGAAGCCTGTATATCTATACCTCTATCCCCAAAAGAAATTGCCTCTTGAGTATTTAGTTCCAAGTAATCAAGTGCTTTAACAAAAGCCTCTGGATTAGGTTTTCTATGACGAACATCATGATAAGCAATGATAACATCATGAGGAATAGAAAAATGGTTCAAAACGTTATTTACATAATTAGATACAGCTGTACTTACCACAGCAACCTTTATTTCATTAATTCTTATAAAATCAAATACAGCCTCAAAACCGTCATAAAGAATAAAAGAAGGTATTAGCTCATTAACTTTTCCCCAGTTTTTACCCCGATAGGGCTCTGCAATACTTGAATCCACCAAAGTTTGATCCAAATCAAATATAATTCCTTTTTTCATTTCAGCATTATTTAAAAGATTCTCAACTCATCATTTTGGTAGTTCAAAACTCCCCCCTGTTGAAGGAATTCGAACAAAACCTCTGCCTTACGAAGAGAGAAAGAACCACGAGAGATAAGCAACTCATTTCCTGCTACATTTTCATTACACTTAACCGACTGTTCTTTATAATTTACCACAGCTAATATTTTATTGTTATTTATAGTCGTTCGAACAGCATGCATTGTTCCACCTTTTATTCCTGTTTGAATAACGATTGTTGCAATTGCCAAACCAGCTTGTAATCTATCTCTTTCCACGAAAGATGTATTATATGCAGGTACACCAAAAAGATATTCAGATAATAACAAACCTCCTTTTTCCAATATTTCTTTTGCAATAAATTCATTTCTTTTTGGCGATATCATTTGTAATCCATGAGCCAAAATAGCGGTAGTAGTTCCATTTACAGAAAGAGCTCCCTTATGTGCTATAGTATCACACCCTAAAGCTAAACCACTTACAATATTGAATCCCTTTTCTGCAAAGTATTTTGCATAATACATTCCTGCTTCTTCTCCTTCTTTAGTTGGATGTCTCGTACCAATAATTGCAATAGATTGCCTATCTTTTATAGAAGATAAATTTCCTTTGTAATTCAATATAAGAGGAGAAGTATCTTCGCCTCTATTTCCAATTAAATTTCTAAGCATAAAAGGATAGTCTTCATCAAACTTAGAAATAATAAAAACATTATTTTTTAACGACTCACCTATAATTTTATTTGACTTATCGACAGCGTATTGAATATCTAAACGGCTTAGCTCCTTTTTTACTCTAATAAGTTTGTTATTTATACAATTCATTATATAAGTATAAATATCAGCTTCGTCAAATGCTTTATTTTTTACCATACAATTAGCCACAATTTCAGAACTACGACTTCCAAACCCAGGCAACTGTAATAATCTAACAATCAACTCAGTTTCTTTTGATATATACATAATTCTATAAATTTACATTAGCATTCATCTCATGATTTGTCCTTGCAAGACAAAATAAATAACATTTTGCATCAGGCCATTCAGCCTTTATCGTTCTTACCATTTCAGCTACAGTTGTACAAGATGTTGTTATATCGTCAATAATCAAAATATTTTTATTATTCAAATTTTCATCCCTATTTTTAATAAAAAAAACATTTTTCATTTCCTTTTGTCGATCAAGTAAAGTGGGAAGGGTATGTAAAGCCGCCGTAGACCTCGTCTTATTTAACAATTGAGGCAAATACTTGGCGCCAATTGCAGATGCAATATCGTACACATATTCTCTAATCTTCGCACTCTTCAGAGGAACTGTTTCATTATGTCCTAAAACTCTAATAACATAATCAAAAGTTAAACGGCTATTAACAAAAGCCTCGATAGTCATACTTTTTATTAGTTGAAAATCTTCTTCATCTGCTCTATTTTTGAATCTAGCAACTCGAGCCGTCCATGTTGTAGTATCTCCTTGAGGTATATAATAAACCAAATGATATGCCTCTTCCAAACCAGCAGCCTTATACTGCAAATGCTTATTTGATAACGTTTTCAGCTCCATAGTATTTAAATTTATGTCTATTAATTACAAATATAAACATATAAAAACAAATCAAAATATCATTAAGCATTATTAACTTTACACATAAAAAACGCCCTACCCTCACGAGCAAGACCGCCACACAAGTATTAATATCAAACAAACTCACCAAATTCTATAGTATACTCCTGCTCCGACATAGTGCGATACCCAGTCTCACCAACAAGTATGAATTATTTCTGATTTTTTTCTTTATAGTCGTTTGATCAAAATAAAACTACTATCTTTGACTTTCATTTTCAAAAAAAATAATATGGGAAGACAAAAAAAGTATCCAATGCCAAATGGCGCAGTTTATTCAGATGTAAAAAGTGATGACCAGAGGAGAAAAGTTCGAATCAAATTTAGTAATCAGACAGAAGTTAATTTATTTTTGGATTGGGCCAAACAAAATGGTATTGAGGCTCGCCAATATGTGAGTGGAGAGAATGAAGTACATGCTTATGGCGTTGGTTACAATGGAGCAGAAAACGCCATTGTAGTCATGCGTGATTAAAATAGCACGTAAATTACGGATTTAGAATTACCCAGATCTTTTATATATCTGGGTAATTTTAAACTATGAGCTTTTTTCGTCTAATAAGCCAGATCGCTAATACAAAATGCGCTCCTACCCCTATCCACATTAATGTCTCTTGATACCATCTCGACCGATTCACCTCGACGATCTTATCTACTGGGTAGGGAATCCTGATCGTGTCCTTTATAAAGATCGAGTCATGGATGAAGCGATCTTTATAAAGTGTCTTGTACTTCTCGAGATACACTGTATCACCTTTAACCACAAAATAAACCGAGTCATACCGATAGATTGAATCACGTAAATAGCGATCCTGATACTCGACACGGACGGATTCAACCGGGACATAGACTGTCTTAGTACAGCCTACCAGCCAAAATACTATACATATATATAATAGAACTCTCATAGTAACCCCCATCCCGCTATCACGTTCGACATATCCGCTTCTCTCCCATTCTCAAAACGGCTCATCCCTGCCACGATCCGGATCATCTGTTCTCGGTCGTTGATGTTTATCGGATCGTCAGCCGGGATTCCAGCGTAGTCAGATACAAATTGAATATACTTTTCCGTATGGTTCTCTTTCGGTGGTGCCCATCTTCCTATCATCTTGCGGATCGTATCCAGCTTATAGTTCCGGTAATAGTTAGACAGGATCTTGAAGATCGCCCTATATCCGTATGCCATCGATTTAAATTGCTTGAACTCTTTGTCTGAGCTTGTCTTCTCTCCTTGGAAGACATCGCTATTCTTTCTGATGTTCCCGGGGTTGTTGTTTCTCAACCCTCTGGGCAGACTACTATTTCTCATTCCTTATCCTCCCTCATTAATAACCGTTCTGCGGCTCACGATCGCCGCATTTCTTTTTCTCGCACCTTTTTAAAGCCAGTTCTATCTTCACGTCCGAGTAGCTCTCTTTTAAGGTGAAAAGCTCGTCCTGCACCTGCCGGAGCCGTCCGGTCTGCTCAACGAACCGTTCCTCCTTCTCAGACAACTGCTTTTGCAAGAACTCATTATACTCACGCAGGGCCTTGAACTCCTCCACGTCAGCTTGAGCGTCCGCTATACGGGCGTTAGTCTTACGGTTCGCCCACGCACGGATGCCCCATTTTATCCCCTCGATCCCGCCCATCGCACCGATTATCGCCAATATCGTATTCAAATCAACTCCCATAACTCGTTTTCTTTTAATATATACGGGGACTTTTATTTGCCCGCCCCCGATAAAGGCTTATATCCCGTTAAGCGATAGGATCTATTCCCTTTAGCTCATTCCATCTATCTTGGTATTCCTCCCCGGAAAAAGGCTGGTCGAGTATCTTGGAATAAGAGTCGATCGTCTCGGCGGAGAACATCCCCTGCCGATCAAGGTAATCCACCCGCTGTTTCAGGTACCATAACTCATCGTCCGTGAAATCAAAGGACTTGACCCCTGTCATGGCGTCCACGGTCTTGAATGAGATCTCGTATTCCCCGTTACCAACAGGGGTCATAACCACTTCCTTCCGCTCCGAATCCAATAGCTGGACCTTGCCGGAGATAGATATTTTCAAGCCGATATTTTTGCGATTGTCGTACATCGGCAGCACGTTATTGAGTATTAATACCCTGTCTTTCAATGTCAATTTCATATCTATTATTTTTTTAAATTAGTATTTCATACATAAATAACCTGTTTTGTTATCATAATAAACAGGATATAGCTCGGGCGAAGAGCTTAACGCCCCCAATTGCGCGTGTGTCATCATGGAGCCGACATTAATGACAGTTCTCTCCATGGCACCATCGTCATTAAAATACCGGGACTCGACCCGGAAAGCGGAACCCCAACCAGCCTTATGCACGCAGTTAATCCATATCCTCGGATAATTGGTATAAGCGGAACGCCCACACCTCAATGTCAAGATAGGCGGGACACTCATCGCCGTAGCGGAGTCTAATATATCGGTCAGATCAAGTACCGAGTTCACGTAATTCGGATACGTCTGCATTATGACATTACGCAGGTGGTTACCACCATTATCGGTATCTACCGATCTTAGCGTGACTTGTCCGTCGTTGTGGATGGCCAACGCCCCGTTATACATATAATGTCGCTTGGAGAGCATCAATCCGCTAGCGGCCACCAAACCGCTTAGCCCGACCCGGAAAGGGGCTTCATCCCTTCGCTCGTAAGTGCTGCCGACCCATATACGGACAGATCCCGGATCAAGGTTCGAGATATCGCCACCGCTATTACCGTCACTGGCGAAACCGCATGAGACCTCGTAATTACGGTTCATGCACATGATGGAGTTGCTGCCATATACCTTGCCGTCACTGAGCACCTTGAATGTCGGGGAAGCGGGAGGCTCCCCGTTCGCCCCGGAGTTCCCGCCGGACCATATCCTTACGGTACCGCTAGCGGCCATGCCCCCGGTATTACCGAACGCTATCGCCCCCGTGGACACGAGGCCGCCATTGATCTCGGTAATCGTGCAGTCGTACTCGGAGGCGAAAACCCACCCTTCACCATTATAGCGATAGATATTCACGCCGTCTACCCAAAGATCGTTCTTCCGCATTCCCGATCTCGGGGCCGTGGATTGGTAGAACACCTTCGCCTTGTCATTGGCCATGCTCTGGGCATCGTTAGCCGATCCTTGGGCGTTATTGGCAGCGTTACTGGCATTTTCCGCCTCGCTAAGAGCGTCCTGCGCCTTTTTCATGGCTGTATCTGAATACCCTTTCAGCGTATCTTGAATAGCCTTGTTTGCGGCCTCTACGGCTGTGTTAAAAGAGGACATGGCGGTATTGAAGGCCGTGAACTTGGCGTCAACGTCTTTTTTCTCGGCCTCTGTCGCCTTGCCGTCAACGATAGCGGTATTGATGGAGGACAATAGGTTGTCAATCGCCCCGAACAATGTCACCTTCGCGTTCAAAAGCCCGGTCTTGGCCGGGCCGGAGAGATAGGTATTCTCATATAATTTTTTATAAGTGGCCTCGACCTGGGCCTTGGAAACATTGACCGTATTCAGGTATTTCTCGATCGCTACGGCCTCCGTCTCCGTGACTATACCATCCTTGAACGCCCCGTCCACGTAATAGTTCAGGTCCTCCACGGATTTCTTGGCCTCCTTGATAGACTGATCCAATTCCGGCCACTCATCAAGGTTTTTCAGCCCCGAACCGGCGGTAAAGACCATACGCCCATGAAACTCGCCAGAGCCATCCCCCTTATTCAGTATGAAATAGGTATTACCATCCGTCGAGACAATCCTATCCACCGTCACCCGGCCGGGGAGTATCTCCGTGAAACCGTACACGGTAACGAAGGAACGGGCCCCGTCAAACTGGCTCCCCAATAAACCGGTCAAGAAATAATAGTACCCATCCTCCTCGAACTTATGAGGGCTCCCGGACATCTCGAACGTCCCCTTCCCACCGCTCTTGCCGCACTTCGCATAGAGATAGAGTTTCCCGTAATCCCCCAAGTAGGGACTCGTATACGCCCCCATATCCCAATACTGGTATTCGGAAGGCTTATGGGACTCCTTGATATCACTGATGCCCAGCGTCATGTGCTGCAAGATCAAAGCTGGGGCGGTAAACACCCCGGTGTTGTCATCATACCTGAAATCGGGCATGACGGTCACAGGAGCGGTCTTGCTGTTGACGAAACGGAATTGCAGGGACTCATCACCCACCAAGAGCGACATGGTACGTACCCATATCGGGTCTATGCCCTTGGAGTAATTATCGAAGGCCACTTCCAGCATCTCTTGCGCCTCGATAGCGTCACGGTAACGGCGCTTGGTAAACTGTAACGCTTCCTTATACCTCTTGTCATTAACGACCTCCTCGCTCTCCAGCTTGCCCAACTCATCGGACAGGAAACCGCCTACCGGCGTGTTGGATAGCTCAAGCTCCGGACTGTGGGGCCTATTAATGTGATCCCTCACCCCGGTGATCCGGATCAGGATACCGTCCGGCTGGAACTGGGGATCGCTGAAATCAACATAACCGCCGGGTACCAGCTTGGCGCCGATCGCCAACCAATTCTTCTTGGCCCATATGCCGTCCAGCTCTCCGATGAACGTGAATTGCCGCTCCTCACGCTCGTAAAGGTAGCGTACCGCCTCCCGGAACATGTCCCAGCTCGCCCCGGTCTTGGTGGCGTTGTCGCACACGTAGGCGGCGGGAAGGGATATGTTAAAAACGGCGTACTTGTCGCCGACCTCCGGATACAGGGAAGCGTTCGGCAGCGTCATGCCATCCTGCTCGGACGAGACGATCTCGAACTTACGGCCGTCATGTACATACTTTACATCGAACTCACGGCCCGCCAGACGGCCTGTCTGGAAGATAACCGTCATGGTCTGGCCGGCGATCAGGCAATCCTCGAAATTGAGGTTGGCGGGAACCGATGAGTCATAGAAGTTGTAGAACGTGACATCGTTCCCGTCCGTGTCCTCGCCCGGCTCCGTGTCGGTCTCGCTCACCGTGCCGACCCGGGATGGATATATATCGCTGGCGTCGTAGCTGTCCTCATTATAAGAGGAAAGGGGCCTGTCCGCGCGAGTGACATACATCCCGTCCTTGTCGGTCTTGTACCGTCGGCCTTGGTACTCCAGCTCCTGTGACTTGGGAAGCAACAATGTCTGGCTACCGTAGACCGAGTAATCGATATTCCGCTCGCCGCCTTGCACGTAAAGGATCTCCACGGGGAGGTTGTTGCCTTGGTTCGCACGACCTACACCGGGAAGGAATCCGTTACCTTTTCCGTAGGATAGCTTTAGAGGAGCGTCCCTGTAATACTCCACCTTGCGGAGGTTGATAGTTTTGCCCACGATCTCGAACTCCGTGTCGAACTCCTCGGCCAAACGCCCCAATACAGCCCAGCATTTCTCATGGTTGAACGACAACAGTTTCTCCGGGGCCTCGATCACCGTGCCGACCGTCCAGCCGGAATCATAAAGATTCAAGTTGTCCACCAGTAGCTCCACGAACATCCTCGGCGTGGCCGTCATGACGAACTTGAGCTTGTACGGCTTGTCGGACAACAGCTTGTACTTATATTTTTTCAGGATCTCCTCGTTACCGCCGAAGGTGACGGTATAGTCGAATACCCTCGTGCCCTCCTTCTTGAAATCCGAAGGGTACCACAGCGTGTACCTTTCCCCCTGGTACTCGATATACGCCCCGGTGGGCAGCTCCACGTGATCCACTAGGGAGTAACGCAGCTCCACCTTCTTCGCTTGCGCTATCGCCCGGTAACGATAGCTGTCATCGTCCACCGGGATGTCAAGCAATACCTCGCCCGTCTTGTCGTAGATACGCATCTCGAACGGTATTTAAAGGGTGTTCGAGACGCTTTCGGGCATACCCAGCAAGGCACGTACCCTCGTCTTACAATCGCTTCTGTAACGCTCCAGCTCCGCGAACTCCGCCTCGAACTCGGCCATCCTTGCCGTATCCGAACCTAATTTATTGAGGGTGATCGCCTCCACCCTGTCAGCGGAATATCTCGCACGTACGAGCCCGGACACGAACCGCTCGTACGTGGCATCCGCGGCCTCTATCAGCGTGCCGCCATCCTCGCACGTGCCGGTATAGGCGTAAGCCACGCGGGGCTCCGGTTCCGGTTCGCCCCCGTGGCCCTCCGGAACGTGGTTCTCCAAGACCTCCTCGTTCAGGTATAGCAGGTAATGGTTGTCATCGTATTTTACGAATGTCTTTCTCTCCGTGTAAATCGCTCTTGTCTCCATATATTTAAATGTTTTTTAGCCGACCCGGAAGGATCGGCCAAGAGCGATCCCTACGGGTCAAGTGAACCTGAAAAATTTCTTACCGAACTTGTTGGTGAGCACCTTTATCACGGTATCCACCGGCAAGTCCTCGTGAGAGAAGTCCGTGAGCGCCTGATCAATCAAGACGGCGGAACCGGTGAAAGCGTAACGCTCCTCGCCTTTCCATCGGAAACGTATGGCGAGGCACTTCTTTGGCGTGCCGTCCTCGTTTCTCTCGATCTTGCTATCCTCAATCTTATAATCGATCAACTCGATCAGCCTGTCCTCCTCGGGGCCTCTCCGGTCCTCCGGTATCCGGGTATCATAAAGTATATCCTCGAATCTCATTTTCCGGTCGGCCGGGAGATCCTCCCACGGACTTTTTTTATTCCTTATCACCTGTCCCAGTCTTTTCCTTGGTGTTTCCATTCCTAATTTATTTAATAGATTACTCGTATCAGCGTGTTGGATGAAGCCTATACGGGAAGAGGCCCTCTTCCTTATCTCCTCGTCCGGCAAACCCTTCTTTCTCAATCTAGCTATCTGGCGGCAGAGAGCCACCTTGTTACGTTTCCGGACACGGACGTGATCCGGGAAATGCACGTATCCCCCCGTATCGACACCGTCCGTCACGTGCCCGATCTTCCATCTCGGGTTAAGACCGATCCTAAGCTCGTTAGCGTAATAAAGACCGATCCACTCGATGACAAGGTGCAAGAATACGGTGTCCTCATGCAGTATCAGGACATCATCGGCGAGACGGTAGCAGAAATCCAGACGGTTCAGATATCCCTTGAACCTGTCCGAGAGATATTGGATCCCTTTGGATAACTCCTCATAATCATGTTCTGTTTTGGCCGTTGCGATACTTTCCTCGATATACCTTTTCGTGTAGTACTCAACCAAAGCAGGGCATTCCCCGACATGGAAGCACCGCTTCAAATCGTGATCGAAAAGATAAAGATAGACAAGCGAGAAGAACTGCGCCAGCTTCGTGCCGGGAAACATACCGGTATCCCCCTCGACGCTGTCAATGATCTCATCAAGCCTTCGCAATAAATGATTATC
This sequence comes from Parabacteroides sp. AM17-47, assembly GCF_003434625.1. Lineage (NCBI taxonomy): Bacteria > Pseudomonadati > Bacteroidota > Bacteroidia > Bacteroidales > Tannerellaceae > Parabacteroides > Parabacteroides sp. AM17-47. The sequence continues at coordinate 191,470 of NZ_QTLI01000001.1, read as the reverse complement.
CTTGATGCGTGTCCTGAGCTGGCTTTTCAGTACCGGGTGATTGACGGTCGGATAGAAGTGGTGGATATCGCACAGGAGATAGTCGGTGGTACGTTCCGGATATTTTCTCAGGACCTTCCGGATCATCCTCATGTAGGCGTGGGGACCGCGTCCTTTCACCCCTCCGTAGGTATACGCGGAGAAGGATCTCGTAAAATAATCCTCCACCTCATTGAGCATCGCCCAATGCTGGACATGATCCGGGAAAGGGAGCATCCCGATAAGACGTTTTTTCGGCTCATGGACGGTCATGAAACGATACGGGGAGGTTACGAACGTCCCGTTTTCAAAAGAGTATAGGAGATCGGAAAGGTTCTTTTCCAAGTCCGCCTCGAACTTTGTTATGGCCTTTTTGCCATGCTTGTTCTTGCTGGCATGATCAAAAGCCTTGTAATAGTTTTCTTTCCGGGCTATATCCCCGGAAAAGTCACCTTTTCTCCTCATGGTGTCCCAAGTGTCTTTTAGTGTCCAGTGTCTGCAATCGCCATCAGGTCATGAGCCGTCGGTTTATCAACCTACCGGGACTATACCCTTAGCCTTGATTTTTTGTCCAGTGACAGGGTCTCTCCTCCACTTCTTCTTACTGAATAAATCAGCGGCGTATCCTAGGGGCGACGACCAGTTCACGTTAGCGTTCGAGACCGCATTGTTACCATTGAGGTACGCTAAGCCAGCATTAGCACCGTTGTTCGCATGACCACGACGGAACGGACAGCGAAGGCCGGAACAGGACGTCAGAGAAGACAACCCGCCCAATCAATAGGCGGCACAAATGTAATATTTAATTTTTCAAGTGCGACCGCCTTACGGCGGGAAAAATAAAACAGGAACGGAAACAACATGTCAAAGAACTAAGATGCGGCACTTACGTGCCTTGGGTGCTCGGGCGCTTCGCACCCTAATGGACACGATGGACACCCGAACACAATGAACGCTAGTACTGCACGGGCACGGGGCTTACGTCCTCTGCAAAATAGCAGAGGGGCGACGACCAGTACACGTTAGCGTACGAGACCGCAATGTCACCACTGAGGCACGCTAAGCCAGCATAAGCACCGCTGCTCGCACGACCACGACGGAACGGACAGCGAAGGCCGGAAATAGCGTTGTCGTTATACCAACCGTCGCAATAATAGGTGCTGGAGCTGCCGGAGGCGACAGTCGGGGCGGAGCATAGATTCTGCATACTGAGCTCAGTGATATATTTCCAGCCACTGGGATCGTTCTTAGGAACCTTCGCAGCCTTTATCAGACCCTCGATCGAGTTTATGTTGAAAGCCGAGTAAAGGGACGGGGCGACATAATAATCTCCGCTACCGTCGGACAGCTTGTTTATCAAGGAGCCACGCTCGATCAGACCGATATGGCCGTAGAAGTTCTTCAAGCCGAGGAAACAAGGGACGTGCGCTTGGTGGACGGTACCACCGTCCGAGCCCTTCACGGCGTAGTCGCTCACGCCGACCGAGTCCCCCAACTCGATCCCTACGCTCGTCGGAATAATCGGATAACCACCGTTATGGCTTGACCAAGGATCCCAAGACCATTCCGTAACCCCCTTACCGGTACCGCCCTGATATAGGCCATTGGAGTCCTTTACCGGGTTCAACGCAGACTGACAATCACGGGTACCCATGATAAGGCGGTAAAGATAACCGACGACGCTGTTCGCGACGAACCAGCCGGATTCCCAGCCCTCACCCTTCTTGCGGGCGGCCGTGCCGAAAGCCGCGGCGTTCATGTTCGTGGCAACCATGCCTAGCTGCGTGTTGTGCTTCCCATCCCTCGTCGCGTCGTTGTTCCCGCCACGATAACGGGGATCGTCGCTGACGACGGAGACCAACGTGCCGCTCGTACGATCCATGACGCCGGCTCCCAAGGCCGACGTACCCCCGGCCGGGATATAATAGTTCAAATGACCCTCGATCGGGGTCGGGCTCACGGCCTCGTAATAATAGGTGGAGTCTACCCACCAAGAGTAGTAGTGGGCGTTCCAGCACCACAGGTAATCGCCCATCGTGCCGTCCAAGGCGGCGGGACTGCCGTCGGCGAAACGATGGTGGTTCGTCGGGTCAAGCTTACGCCGGCTACGGTCAACGGACACGAGGTAGCAGCCCAGACCGATCACGGAGGGAAGATCCCGCAGGAAATCGATATTACCGTAGGACTCGCCGACTGGCGTGCCCTGACCACGTTTCCAGCGACGGATAGCGACGTGCTTGTTCACGATCGATACCGCGTCGGCGAAAGGGATCCTCACTGACTCGCCCGTTTCCTTGGACACTCCCTCGATCAAATACTTGGAGGGCTGGTTCGTGTCGGCCAAGGGCAGCTGGTCGATTGTTTTGCCGTTATCGAAGGCCGTGATGATAGCGCGTACCTTCTCCTCCTCTGCTGTTGTTAATGACATGATTCTGTATATTAAAATGTTAGACAATTATACCTTTCGTATCCGGCTACCGGATAAAAATCTCATCACGCTACCGGCCTTGCGGATAACCGGGGCCGTGACCTCGATCTCTATCGTTTGGGCGAGCGAGGTATTCTGCGCCGGGATAACGTGGATCGTGGCCGTGCCGGTCTTACGCACGGTCAAGTTCCCATGTTGGTCCACATACAGGGCATCCCCGGAATAAAACGCTTGCTGAAAGATCACGTTCGGAAGGACATAGGCCGGAAATAAACTCACGGCTATCCTCTGGGCAACCGTATTCCCTAACGTTATCCTCTTGACATATTTCAGCTCCATACGGGTAGGGGCAAGAAGCGCTTGACTCATCAACGATTGCTCGGCCGCTTTCATGGAAGCGATCTGCGCATTGCCCTCGGAAATCATCGCCTCAGCCTCGACAGCGGCAGCCAAAGCCTCATCAGATGCTCGACCGGCCAAATCAGCCTGTTTCCCAGCCTCCAACGCTTTAGCGTTAGCCAAACCCGCAGCAGAGATAGCGTTCCTCGTGGCCTCGATAGCCTTATTCGCCTCCGCAAGGGCGGTCTTGGCCGCTTCCGTTGCCTGCGTACCACGGGCGATACATTTCCACCAAGCCGTATCGGTCAAGGGGTGGTTCTTGTTTCCGTCCTTGACACAGAGGTAGCAGCTATCATCCGTGACGACGAAATCGAAGGTGTTGTACGTACTCGCCGTGGCATAAACGCCCTTATCGACGAACGCCACCTTCCCCAATACTATCTGACTCATTATAATTCCTCCTTCCTTTTTTTGGTCATACGTTCAAATACAGCTCACCGGTCTCTTGGTTGAGCTTGACAAGGTTTGGTGACACCTCGTCCTCGTAGGACATCACCAGCGTCATGTCGGCGGGGTTGATCGTGAAGGTCGGGTACAAGACGCCTCCCTTAGCGAGGATGCCCGTATCGACATACCTGTCCCCATCCAGATCCCATTTCCACCAGTTGCCGTTATCGCCAACCTTCCACGGGTGGTCGGCCAGCTCTTGCGCACGGTCACCCTGTGTCTTGGCGAAGTTACCCTGCGTGTTGGCGTAAGAAGCTTTCTCATTCGCCAATTTCGCCGCATCATTTGCGTTTTTAGTTGCGATCTCGGTATCTTCCTTGATCTTCTCTAGCCCATCGTGGGCGGTATTAGCGTTAGCCGCAGCTTTATTGGCTAGATCAGCCGCGGTATTAGCCTTACCGGTTGCGGTATTGGCGTTCCCTGTCGCAGTGATGGCGTTCGCCGTGGCCGTATTAGCCTTTGACGTGGCCGCCTCGGCGTTCAGCTTAGCGGTGTTGGCGTTGGAGGCCGCCGTATTAGCCGCCTTGGTAGCGGCACGGGCGTTGGAGATCTCCGTGAGCATGTTCTCGTAAGCCGTCTGGATGGTTCCGAGGCTCACCTTCACGCTGGTTTGTATGCCGTCTATGATCTTACAACCGATCGTGTACAGACCGGTAAGGCTGTCAGCCAGCGTGAGTTCTGATATTTTCTTTTTCTTAATCGGCATATATGTTCAAGTCTATGTAATACTCCCCGTCCTCCGTGACCACCAGTTCCCCGGCCTCGGTAGCCAGCAGGTAATCGATACCATCCATCCGGAACACCGTGAACTCCAGCGTGAGGTTGAATGTCACCACCACACGCCCCCGGAGGCTCTCAAGCTTCCAGCCGGACGTCCTCTTGTAGTAGCAGGGGTATTCCTCCACGTTGTAATCCACGTACAGCGAACGCTCGCCCGGCTGGATCAAGGCATCCAACAGAGCGTCGTAACAACTCCAGAATGTCGTCATTGAGCCGGCGATGAGACAGCATTCAAGAGTGACCTCCTTGCTATTATACACCACCTTGCCGGCATCGTAGATCCTACCGTCAACGTCCAGTACCGTACGGGACAGGTTAGTCTTCACGGTCGGGGATCTCATGATCTCGTCCCGGCCCTCCGTCACCATCACGCCGTATCGATCCAAGGGTACGCCGTCCAGCTCGTACTCGGATGGAGGAACATACGCTCTACCCTCCGGGATCACCACGGACAAGGGTCTTACGGGCTGATCCTCGGCGAACCGTAACGTGAAGGCCTCCAACGTGTCCCAATCCTCATACGCCGGGCTCTGGATGAGTCGCAAGCTCCACTCCCTGCCCAGCGAGGGGATACGGAAGAGGTGATACCCGGACTTCGATAGGTGCTCGACGAGAGCACCGGCGGATCTTCCGTCCACGCTGCGGACGAACGTGATGTTGAGCTCCCGTGGTTTCAAGGTGGGCTTTTCCAAGTCCGGCTCTATGCCGTCCTCGTCCGGCCAGTCGTTCCTAGCCGGTTCCACCAGCTCGGGGAACGGGAGAAGGCCGTCGTAACCTCCCTCCGTGATCCATACGCCGAAATCGGTGTAGGCGTCCTTGCCGTCTATGTATAACTCACCCCTCATAAGATCACCACGGTATTATCCTTGTTTATCTCAACCTCTCCCCCGATATTCACCAGCAGGATCACGGCGTAATCGCTCGCCACAACCCTAGCCTTGCCGCCGTGCATGAGGATCACCTTGTGAACACGCTCGTTATCGTCTATCGTTATCACCGCATCCGTATCACCTATCACGGCAATATTGCCGGGATTGGTTACGTACACGTGGCCGGAGTCAACGTACACCCCGTAGGGCATCACGTGACCGGCCATGCCACGGAACATGTCTAACGACGGGAAATCATTCTCCGCACAAAACTCACGCCCCTGCGGGCTGAAGAACAGCCACACGAGGCTTCTCCAGTCCGTCACCCCGTTAGAACCACTGCATGCCCCGAGCGAGAGGGCCGATTTGATTATGTCGTTAACCGTCTCCATCATTATCTTGATCTCATTAATATACCCTTGTCGTTAATAGTCTTTATACCGGAGGCCGCCGACTTGGTATTCGCCTCTATCTTCTCGGATAGGGCCTCTATACGTCCGGAGATCTCCGCTACCTTGGCCGTGTTCTCCGACACCTTCCCGGACAGGTCCTTGATCGCCTCCACGTTCTTCCAGCCCCTTGTCTGGAGGTCGTAGATGAAGCGCATCTGGTCGGCTATACCCGTCACTTGCACCAACGTCCTATCTAAAAATATAAGTTGGGTCGACATCTTACCGTCTATAACATCCGCGGAGTCCTGGGAGATGGAACCAACACCTTTGGACGAGGCCGTACGCCCGTCGTCCTCCTCTACCGCGTTACCGGTATTGAAATATTTGTCGGCCCAACCAAACTTACGGTCGAGGTCGTCGGCCAGCTCCTGCGCCTTCCGATCCAGATAATCCTGTTCCCAGTCGCTGATATAATCGTCGGACCAGAACTCGAGCAGCTTCTCCCGGATCTCTTTCATGGGATCGGATGCGGCGGCCTTGATCGACTCCGTGACCATGTTCCTTATCATCTTCCTCACGAGATCCTTGGCCGATCGCGCCTTGTCCTCCCCGGCGGCCCACGCGTCGGCGTAAGCGTTGGCGAAATCGTCGATCGCCGATTTTATGTCACTACCGAAAATGGCGTCCTTGCCGGCCTCCTTATTATCCGCTATGGTGTTATTGATCTCGTCTATCTGGTCCCGCCACTCCTTGATGCGGTCATTGTCGGTTTTCTTCTTGTCCTCCTCCTCCTTGATTTGGTTTTGGATAAGCACTTTTTGCTGTTCCAATAGCTTATTCTGCTGGTCGATAAGCTTGGAGGCATCCTTGGAATAGGCTTTCTCGATGGACCTGCCCAGCTTATCGTACGACTTGTCCAACGTGTCGATCTGATCCTGCAAACGCTGGATACGACTCTCGTTCTTCTTGTCATGGATCTTGGCGATAGAGGAGGCAAGGGATGTGACCACCCCGATAGCGGCACCGGCAGACGCACCGATCGGCCCGAACATCGCACCGGCTTTCGCCCCGTCCATGGCGGAATTGACCGCGTCCATGGCCACATTCAAGCCTTCGGCTATCTCACCGAACGCACCACCGAACGAATCCCCGAGTTTCGAGAAAGTATCAGAGAGGAATTGCCCGGACCGCATGATTTCGCCAAGCCCTTCCTCTATATCGTCAATTGCCTGTCGCAGCTTTTTCGTATCGTTACCAGCCTCAAATACGCCTTTCAGACCTTTGGCGACCTTCTCGTATGCCGGGCGCAACTTGTCCGCGGCTTCCTTGTTCTCCTTGAGCGCGTCCGAGATATCTTTTAGTTTATCGGGTGATTTACTCCACAGTTCAAACGTCTCTTTCGTGATACCGAAATCCTTGCCCTTGCTCTCATCCCAGACACCGCTTTTCAAGAACTCCAAGGCTTCACGCCCCTTCCGGTTGATGGCCTCCAACTCGGAGAGGGTCTTGTCTTTCATGTCACCGAACAACCAACTGATAGCGGAAGTCGTCTTGCTCGCCTCTATGTCGAGATCAGACAGTTCCCTTTTCATGGCCTCGGAAAGGGACTTACGCTCGCCTTCCGTCGTAGCCTTGGCTATCTTCTCGTTATAAAGAGCCGTGATAGCATCTCTCTTATCAAGATAAGAACCGTATTCTTTCAGATACTCGTTCATGGCACGTTTCTCTTCCTCCAGTTGTTCCTTATTCACATTAGAGGTCGATCGCTCCCGTTTGACGTATGAGTTCACCAAGGCTGTACGAATCTCCACGGTCTGTTCCTTAGTCAGTTTGCCGCCTTGAGCGTCTTTCCACTCTTTTTCCTTGGTAAGTATGGCGGCGATCTCATTGTCATAGTCTAGGTTTATCTGGGCGATCTTCTTTGCGGAGCCTTCTTTCATCAGATCGATCTCGGATTGCTGGTTCTGCCGGCGGAGGGATAGGAGTTCGTCTTGAAGCTTTTTTCGCTTTTCTAGTTCCTTTTTATCAATAGGTGTAGCTATTTTCGCCTTTTCCTCCTCTTGTTGGCTACTAGCTAACGCCTCCGCCTTCGTACGAGCCTTCAATCCTTGTACGACTATCTCAACCGCTTTATCATGCTCAATCTTCAACTGCTCGTTCCGTTTTCGTAAACGACGTAACTCAAATGCCTCCGAAAAGCTGGTATCAATCCAACTTTTCTTGTCTAGCTGGGAGATTCGATGGTTATTTTTTGCAATTTCATCCTCTATGGAGTTTACGGTAGCACGCTGTTGGGCCATGGTTCGCTCATCTATCGATTTAGAAAGCATCTTATTAGCCTCCGTCATATCCATCAACATGAACTTTTGCAAGGATAGATTTTTCAGTTCATCCGGATAGAGGGCTTGTAATTTCTCGTATGCCTCCACTTTCTGTAACATGGACTTGTTATCGTCGCGCAAAGCATTCAATAGTTCATCCGTTTGAGATCTCATGCCTTCTATCCAGTCCTTCATCTCTGCGACCCTCTTGTTATGGGAATCCAACGCCTTCTCTGATGCCGTCGCCTGTGTCGCGAGCTTGAAGATCGCATACCCAAGGGCCGTAACACCCGCCACGGCCAAGACATACGGATTCGCAAGGGCAGCTTTTCCGGCGGCCAACATTGCGACAGCCTGTTTTTTCAAAGCACCTGTAAGCAGCGCGGTTGCGGTCGTATGCTGAATCGTCGCCAGTCTGCTCAAAGCTGATGTCTTGATATAAGATCGTTGCGCCACTTGAACCAACAAAATAGCTGTTTTATAAGAAAGAAACGCTCCCGCCGCATTTTTCACCAATGCCTCAACCCTCGATATCGTCCCCTCGATATCATTGTTCTCAAAAGCCTCATTAAACGCCTTGGCGATATCTGACACCTCTTTCAATATCCTCTCTCCCATTGGGCGCAAATAAGCCTGTACATTATTCGCCAACAACGTGAGCTGATTATCGGCGGCGTCAGCCATCTTCTCAAACGCAGCCTCTGTCGCACCCAAGGAGCCCTGCAACTCTCCCAAATCATTTGCTGCCGCCTTTGCATTCTTTCCAGTCAAAGCCAGTGTAGCGGCCAGGCCTTCATCCGTGCCAAGCATTTCCTTCATCTTGGAAGCGGAACCACCAGCCTTCTCATAAATCAATTGTAATGCCTCTTGGAAAGTACGACCTTGGAAAGCGGCGTCTCCAAGTTCTCCGGCGGTTCCTTGGATAGCGGCACGGATCTGTGTCATAGCCTGCGCCGTCGGCGTTCCTTGCTTGGTCAATGAAGCGACAGCACCCAACACTTGGTCGATACTAATCCCATACGCAGCCGCAATAGGAGCAACTTGGGCTATGGAGGCTCCCAATTCGCCAAATGTAGTCTTACCCAACCGGACGGTTGTAAAAAGCTGGTCCGAGACCGTACCGGCTTCCTCCGCAGACATCTTATAAGCATTCAGGATCGTTGTAATAGCATCAGCTGCCGTCTCGGTTTCCGTAAGCCCTCCCACGGCAGCTTTAGCCGAAACTTCTAGGATCTTCATGCCATCCGCCCCGTCATGTCCGGCGGAAACAATGCTATATAACGCCTTGGCGGCCTCCGGAGCCTTGATCGGTATCTCTTGGGTTATGGACATGACCTGATTCATGAAACCGGTCATATCATCCGTTACTTGAGTGGAAATGGTCGCCACTTCCAGCATGTTCTTGCGAAATTCCTTCTCAAACTCATACGAGCTCTTGGCCGCTTGCGCAAACGCCGTCGCCGCACTGATACCGATACCGCCAAATATATCAAAAGAGGTGATATCGCTTGCCAGAGTCTTGATAATTCCCATAGCCTCGCGTTTTCCTTCGTACAAGCCGGAGTTGTCGATCCCGGTAGCCATGTACAGACTGCCCTCTCTATTTCTGATTCCCATAATGCGTTTATGGTAAAATATAGGATAGCCTTTCATGTGAGACTGTCAACCGTTAAAAATTCACTTATAAGTTATCTTTTTCGACATTTTCTTTTGCCTTGTCGCTTTTTCTTCGTTCTTTTGTAAAAAGAAAAAAATTCATCGTGGAACTTGAGATTGTCAAAATAAAGCAACTGTCAGGAAAGAAGACTCAAATATATTCTGTCATTCTCAATCAAGAGGATCAGAGCGTTTTTGAACAATTTCTTCAGAACAACTATTCTGAATACCCAACCGAAATAGAAGATATCGTATCTAAATTGAAAATTATGGCTACAAAAACTGGGGCAGCCGAACATTTTTTCAAGCTAAACGAAGGGAAACCCGGTGATGGTGTCTGCGCCCTATTTGATAGTCCTGATAAAAAATTAAGAATCTATTGTATTCGATTTGCTAACGTTGCTATCATTGTTGGAGGTGGAGGATATAAGCCCAAAAACATTAGAGCTTATCAAGAAAGTCCCGCCTTAAAAAAAGAAGCTGAAATGGTGATTCAAATATCCAAAATCATATCAAAAGCTATTAAAAACAAAGATATACATCTCAACGATAATGGATTTTTCTTAGGTAATTTAAAATTGAAGGAGGAATAAATATGAATAACACATCTATTTTAGACACTGTACTTAGCAATATAGATAAGAAAAGAGCCAAGAACATGGAAAGACGTATGATGCTTGCTGTAAAAATTGCAGAAGGTATCAAAAGGAAAGGTCTATCCCAAAAGGAATTTGCCGAGAAAATGTGTAAACGTCCCTCTGAGATATCCAAATGGTTAAGAGGAGACCACAACTTTACAACCAGCACTCTTTTTGATATTGAAGATGTTTTGAATATCCATCTTATAGATATCAACGAATATTCTCATGCAGCTTGTCCGGCCTCGATATAATAAAAAAATGAATGGAACACCCCCTGTGGGAGTAACAATGATTAATGCACGCGGTATCCTCCTTTTCGTAGGAGGGAAGGAATATTATCTATCGTATGACAGATACCCTTGGTTCAGAAATGCAAAAGTATCGGATGTATTGGACGTGACCATGCCGGACGAGGATTCGTTGCGTTGGGACGCAATTGATGTGGATCTTGAGATTGACAGCATAATCCATCCGGAGCGTTACCCAATTACTTTTCGCTAGAAGACACCGCTCTGGTTATCGAGCAGACACTCTGAAGATCTTGACACATTTACAGAGAACAAAAACCGACCAGCCTCACGGTTCGTCGGTTTTTTTACAACCAAAATCACTATGACAAACGTTCTCTACGCAAAGTAATATATATCATACCGGGCTCATTCTTCGAACCCTTTTCTTTTTTCCCGTATCGAAATCGATTACCTCGACCCACTCGCCATGATTATCCCCGGATTCATCATCGTCCATGAGCAGTGATTTGTTCCGGTCGTTCACCAAGTAACCATGTTCCCGTAGCATGGACATGACAAGCGCCAGATCGCTGTCCAATGTCCGCTCATGCGTATACCCGAACGCCTCGTTACATAGTACAAGGAACATGAAGCTACTTTGCGTCACCGGCTCCGACCTACCCAAGTCTCGTTGTTTTCTTGAAGGGCTATTATCTCCTCTTCGCTTAACGGGCTCACAGCTTCCAAAGCTATGATAGTACGAGAAAAAGGGTTACAACCCAGACGAAAGAGAATAGCGTTCAAAAGGATATACAGGTCTTCCCATGTACAATTATCCTTCAGTACCTCCCGGAACCAAGCGGGCATGTCCCCTTTCTTGTTATGGATACCCAAACATACGATCTCAAAGATCAACTCGTCATATTTCGCCATCAACTCCGACAGTACACTATCAAACGTAACATCCTTATGAGCCACGATAGCATCCTTGTCCGCCTTGTCAATCCGCAAGAGTAACGGCCGTATCCTAAACCCGGTCCTTACCGTGATCGGGGTGATAACGATACTATCACCAACGTTCTTACCCGCCGGGATCGTCTCCGGCTTGAACTCGAAAGGAATCACGACTGACCGACTTGTCACCACGTCGCTCTCAATCTGTAGTGCTCGCTTTACGCTCATGATTTTCCTCTAAAATATAAGAGCCCCGGCAAAAACCGAGGCTCTAGACAACCTAAACAAAAAACATCATTCCGTGTCTTCCGATACGGCCTTCACCGCCCTGCTATACGGGGACGCTTGTTTGCCAGCCGCAGATACCGGTGTCATGATCGTGGCCTTTACCAATAAGAGATCGCAATTCTCCTTATCCGGGGCTTGGCTGATCTTCCCGAACACAGAGCACTTGACAAAGACATATTCCGTGAACTTACCTTGGTACGGTAGGCTCTGTAGCCTGATCGTCTTCAATATCGAGGGCGTAGACAAGGGAGCCTCCCATTTATCACCGGAAACGGTTCCCCCGCAAAACATTTTCATCTCGTCGCTCGTGGGAGAAGGGATAGTGAACTCTATACTGGAAGGATCTCCTTTCCGACTCACCACCGCCCAAGGATCCTCATGTCCCATGGACGTAAAACTAAGCTCCTTGGCGTCCGAGAAATTGAACGTCACCGTATCCACGTCAACGCATTGGGTGAACTCGGTACCGGCCACGCCATCCCCGGGTTCCGCAACTCCTAAATACGCCACATCCAGCGCTAAACTTCTTTCCATATCACTAATCTAATTCTGTTATAACCTCTAATCTAATATTCGTACAATCGAAGCCATCCTTGGCCTCGCCCATAGGCTCAGACCAGACGATCCGAGATTTCCAATACATCCCCAACGGCGGCTTGATATCCCGCAACACGAACCTCACGCCTCGTACGGTCTCTATCATCAACTGTCGATCCGATACGCCTTTCGAGGGTCTCTTGACGAAGATATTGATATTTATCGATCCCTTGTTGACATAATCTTTCCCATTCAAGGCCAGAGAGCGGATCGTGATATGATTTCTTTTCTCGCCATCGCCGGATTGATCCTTATACAGGATAAAGCTCGTACTCGCCGGCTCAACCGCATTATATACGATATCCACTATATCAAACTGATCTGCCATGTTCAATATCCTTTCTCAGCGAGTTTATCAAATAACGTTCGACTCTGTTTCTTGATCCAATCCTCGGCATGTTCCGTGGCGACAGAGATAACATCCAGATTTTCGATTGCTTCCACATACTTGGCATAAGGCATAGCGGCTACACCAATCAATACCCAGCCCCTTTTATAAAGAGGGATCAGCTCGGAAACCAAACGTTTCGCTTCCCTGATACCGGTCTGTTTATCCGTTCCTTCCGTGGATTGCTCATAGTTCTCGGTCAATATATCGCCATCCTTAACGATCACATAACCGATTGAGCTACGGAGGTTACCGGTATGATCCTGATAGTTCCCTTTTTTTCGAGCGATCTTCACGAACTCTTCCCCGGCACGTTGCAATAACTTGTATATCCGCTCTTCCGCCCGATCCACATAGTAATCGAACCAACGCCCTACTTCCCTATCACTCCACATTGGAATCAAAACACCTTTCCTTGCCATAAACTACACATAGATTACAGAGTGAGTCTGAAACGGTTCCCAGCTAATGATATCCACATCGAGAGCGATACTGTCAATCCGGATATGCTTCGCGTTTTCCACAGGACGGGCTTTGGTCGAAAACTCACCATGCACGATGAACTCTCTTCCATCGACGTTCCACTTCAACTGCTGTCCACTATTGGACGGGTAGTATTGCCCAGTGACCTCTATTTCCGTCAGTTTACCGGCAACCCATTCCCCTTTGACCAATTGACAGGATTGAATCGTCACTATCGCAGTATGTGAATATCGCTTTACCATCTGTTTCTCGCCCTTCCTTTGGGTACCTCGATCTTATTGCCTATCAATTCCGCTTTCTCAGGTTCTCCTCCCTCCCGGTATAGTCGTTTCGCCGTAGCGTCATACCATGCACGGGGATACGTGATAGAGAGCTTGTTTTCCGTGAAGTCCGGCAGACCGCCGACCATGGAATAAAGGTCGGCGGCCACCAGCTTTTGTTTTCGGATATCGATCGTCTTACTATCTTCTGTACCTTCAAAACCGCGTCCCGGCAAAACGACGTTATCCAAAAAATCTTCACAGTCAGCCAGACCGGGATAAGCGAGTATCGTATCTCGAATCGTCTTAGCCATAATTGTTATTCTCCGTTTTCAGTATCCTGAATCGTTTGATCCTCCGGTTCGACGGTTTCACCCAAGAATGTCGCCGGGATATCATCCGTACCCTCGGTATCCTCGGAAGCGTTCCAATCCTTCCCATCCACTTTCATGATGAACATGGCATCCGGATCATTCACGACAGGAATAGCGTTCGCTTCCGCTTTCGTCCATTCCTTGAACGGTTCCAGCTCAGACCATTTGGTTACCAAGATCCAATCCTGCTTAACCATGAGAGCGATTTTCTGCAAGGTAGCGGAAGACTCGGCGGCGATCGGCCCATGCTGAATGTCACCCACCTTCAAATCCTCCAAGAAGCATACACGCTTACGCTCCCAAGGATTGATCGTCTTACGACGATGGGCACTATCCTCGATACGGACAGCCGGGTTCACGGTAATGATCTTCACCGGGATCTCCTGCTCGGCCAGATACTCGTTGATGAGATTCTTTGTCACCAATATCTTGGAGGACGAATTAACCCATGCCTTTAACGTGTCGAACGTGGATTTCTGTTTCTTTAGCAAAGAGAAATCAGCCACATGCATTACAACGTAACGGATCGTCACCCCTTCGGCAGAAGCGGCCACAACCGTATCCTCAATATCCTGCAATCCATTGGCCGTTGTAGCGTTACTCCAGTCCGTAGTAGATTTATGCTGGTTCTTCTTCGGCATACCGCAACCGACAAACTCAGCCGTAACGACACCGCCATTGTTCTTTGCCGACAAATGGAAACCCGCACGGCTCATGAGCTGCATACACCACCATTCGAAACGGGCACGAACGGAGTTATACACGAAATCCTGATCCTTGAAAGCCAGATTCAACAATGCCAACTGGTCCGCGTCACCTTGCGCATCACGTTCCAATTGCTTATACTCGTTGTAATCGCTCTCGTTCATGCCACGCTTGACGGCTGTCTTCGGGATATCGCCGGACAGCTTGCTGATCACCTCACGGGTCTTCTGCGGTGCGGAAGCGTCGAAAGAGATCACGTCTGCCATTACCGGAGCGCCTTTCTCACCGGTCAGAGTCTCCCACTTCAACGAGGTCTTTCTTTTCACCCCGAAGAAGTTCGGGAAGACAACCGGTTTCACATGACGGGTATTCAAACGGGCCGCCATGTTCTTTTTATTCACTTGCTTAATTAAACTTCTTTCCATATATCTGATTTTAATGGATTACACAAAACGGATAAACGACATTAATACCTTCAAGTCCTTATCTACCGGGAACGGCATACAGGATTCGTTTACCGTACCTCTTACCAATAACCCGGACTGCTGGTTGGCTACAGTCAAGTCGACTTTATTCATCGTGACAACCAATTCGCCATCATAAGGCAACTTGGCGGCTTTCGCAGCCTGTTTGTCTTTAGCCTGAACCAATACCTGACCTTTTGCGGCAGCACCGATAGTCGCTTCCAACGTGATCGTATCAAACTCCGCATTACTCTTATCAATAGCCGTGATCTTATCGGACGCGCCTGTCAAAGCTCCACCAATCGTCACGAAGTCACCCACACCAAACAGATGATTCTTGGTTACCTTATACGCTATCGCATCGGCAGCGGCCGCTTCTGAAACCAACGCTGTTTTCAACACATGATACAATCCCGTTTCCGGATCTTTCACCACGATCACGATCGGAGGCAGTTCGTCCAACGACTTGCCATTGAACAAAGCGTTCCGCAAATTCCGGCGGTCAATCGTCCCACCGCCGATCACATCCTCAATAATCTTTTCAATTCCGGGAGGATACTGGAATTCTCTTTCTCTTTTTCTGTACATAACGTTACACTTTTCTTGGATTATTCAATACCCAGGTTCACCACACCGGGATTATTTGCGCTCTTGTCGGCATCCTGATCCATCAGCTTCGCCCAATCCGCCTCGGAACGCTCCGGAAGATTCACGGAACCGGGAGCGTAATCACCACGGGCCACGGCATCATCGATCGCCTTTTGCTGGATTCCGGTAAACTCTTCGGAAAGCGCCTTGATTTGATCCTCGATAGAGGTTTCCGAAGCCAAGTCCACACGTCCCAGCCAGTTATCCGGAAGACCAGCATCTTTCAACTGCTTACGGACTGTTTCTTTCTTAGCCTCGTTTGCCGAGTTGGTAATGGAATCGCCCACCTTCTTAGCCATATCATCGACGCTCTTCCTCATACTTTCCAGATAAGCTTTCAGTTCCGGGCTAAGATCCTTCAACAGCTCTTCTTCCGTTTTCTTGTTCTTATCCGGATCTTCTACCGGTTTACCATCCTTCAACCCATGCTTGGCTTCATAAGCGGCGACAGCGGCCGTTTCAGCCGTAGTCTTAGCTTCATTCTCCGCTTCTTGGATTGCCGGAAGAATATTATCCTTGAACAGGTCCACGAAAGCCTCCATCCCCTCGGCTTTCTCAATCTTGAACGTCTTTTGAATACGTTCCGCATACTTCTCCGGCACGCCTTTTGTCTTACATGCCGCTTTGATTAAATCTAAAATTGT
This sequence comes from Parabacteroides sp. AM17-47, assembly GCF_003434625.1. NCBI lineage: Bacteria > Pseudomonadati > Bacteroidota > Bacteroidia > Bacteroidales > Tannerellaceae > Parabacteroides > Parabacteroides sp. AM17-47. Next base: position 175,484 of record NZ_QTLI01000001.1, on the reverse strand, counting down.
CATAAGAGTTTTCTGTTTAAAATATAAGGGAGAGAAAGAAAATTCCGGGTATAAAAAAAGCCCACCGGACAACCGGCAGGCTTCATTTCAATTATTCCTATAAGAATCTATCTTGTCAAATCATGTGATTGGATCTAAGCCATTGTTTGCCAGAAGGCGTAAGGCAATAGATCAAAAATGCGGCACAAGGTATGCCTATCACGGCGAATCCAATTATAGCTCCCATTACTTATCCTCCTTTTTCTTATTCGTTAATACCAATCCTGCTATTAAGGCTAAAATAGAAGACGTAAAGCCTAGGCCATAAATCAGCCACTTATTATCTTCCATATCCTTGAATAAAGACGCTACCACTACACCTGTAAAGATATATTTCGAGACATCAATCAAATAGTTTCCTAATTTCTCTTTCCACATAACGCAAAAATAGCACAACAAGATGAAAAAGCAAAGGTATTTCTATTTTTTCTTGTGGGATTCAGAATTAGTGCTCATCTTTGTGGTGCGTTACATACATCGAGGTAGATATGCTACCAAATTTAATTACTACGGATATTTTATATTCGTAGGTTTAGCATATATAACGGTTTCATACCCCCGTGTGAAGGTTTAATGACCCCACTGCCTCGATGGTGTAACGCAACGGGAAAGGTGAAACCGTTTTTATTTTCTATCAAAACAAACATTCTAAAAAAGATATGCGTAATCCATCGAAGAATTGTTTGTCGGGAAATAATAGTACCCAACAACCAACGGCCCAACCCTCCGAAATGGGTAAATACTCCACTCCAGAACTACAAGCCGCATTCAATACTGGTCGAGAAATTGGAAGAACCGAAGGAATGCTATACTACATCAAGCACGCTTCCGAAAATATGCAAAAGGAAGCTGAGAAGCTAAGTGCAAAATTACAAATGCAAAGAGCGAAAGTATAGAAGGTGTCATCAACTGCCACAGGAAAAAGTTTTTCTGATTTATATATTATCTCAGAAAGACGTTACGTGGCAGTTACGTCAGTAGGAAATTTAGAGGGCATCGGGTGTATTCTGTAAACTGCCACTTTACTACAGAATCCCCGTTGCCCTCATTTTCTTTAATGAAGCAACCATTCAGCGAACTCCTCATGCTCCATCATAATCGGCGTAGCTATACAAATACAAAACGGGTGCCATCCTGTAAACTTGAAATCCTTCGGATATTGGCCAGCCTTGGCGTCACACACGGGACACGGACCGTGATTCGTCGGCGAACGTTCCACTTCTATACCGGTCACGAAGTCCATATTCTGCCAACGTTCATAATCGGCAGTTCGAAAAGCCTCGTTTGTTTTCGTTGCTGCTAGTCGAAGGGCGTTTTTATAAGATGAACGATAAATACCCTGCCCCGGATGATAATCTTTCATCGGCTGGGATGGGACCAATTTGCCATTCGCGTCCCTTACACGGCGGAAACGACGGTTGGGTTCGTTTAGTAATTGCCGTATATCTTGGCTGATCAACGCAGCCGGACGGCCGGAAGACAAACCCGAAGAAAGATAATACTCCAGATTATCCATAGCTCCGTCCGTTATATCCCAGACACGGGAGGATATGGTTTTACCAAATTCATCCTTACGTTTCAACAGGGTATTCAGCGCATCTGCACTTCTGGAAAACATCTTATCCTTCAACGTACTGGATATGGCCATATCCTTGATATAACCTGTTACCAGTTCATCCGCTTTCCTATTGCCTAAATTCCATACATCGGTAACTGTATTGGATATATTGCTTACGAGCTGCGTATGCAGGTCATCCAACAGACGTTCGATTTGCTTCTCTATGGTAGCGTTGCCTATCCATACACGGTCACCGCCATGATCCGACCATTTAGCCAGAAGAGGTCCTACCCTACGGACAAACTCGTCAAACGAATACTTTATGCTACCTTGTTGCCGGAACAGACATTGCAGGAATTGTCGCTCATGAAATGATAGTTCTTTCATTCTCCATATCCCATTGTTAAGCCGATCATATTATTGCGTTGCGCTGCTGTATCTTCCTCTTCCTCCATCAGCTTCATTTCTTCGTCCAAGTCTTCTGTTAGCGGAGAATGAGCCGTAACCGTGCGCTGAGCGTTAATCGGTTTGCCTCCATTGGCAACAGAGAGTGTTTGCAAGGTTTCAGCCAAATCTTCCGGCAAAATGGAACCAAATTCCACATCGATCAGGTTGTTCACCAATTGAGGACGGTACTTGATGTTGGTAATATTGCATATCCCAGCCAACACGACCGACACGCAACGCTGAACCACCGGACCGAATGTTTCCATGTTCTCACTCGCCTTGATAGTTGCATCCATCAGCATGAATTTACGAGCGACACCGGACAGGTTGCCAATGCCTTTCAAGTTATCAAAAGAAAGATCCGGCGTAGATGTACCAGCAAATTGTTCGTTTTTCGTTTCTTCCAATTCTTTATCTACAGATGGCTGGGAGCCAGTCCATGTCAAATAATCGGCATCGCCATGATATTCCTTGCCGGATACTTCATCGACCTTAATGGGGAAATTAAGGTCTTTCCCGGTTGTTTCCTTAGAAGGTAAATCGGAATCGCCATACGTTTTCAAGATTGGTTCCGCAAAGTAGTCGTTAGTGTCGGCCATACGGGATAAACGCATTTCCCGCGCATCCATGATACCGGCAACCTCGTCCCATTCCGGTTGGAAAACATCTGCATACACGACCGGAATCTTTCCGAATAGATTGGGAACCTCTTTTATTACCCAGCCACCCATCTCATCGGTAGCTATTATAATCTTATCGGCTGTCCAGATAGTACAACTATTCCGGAGCATGCCGTTAGAATTTATCTGGTAACGATGAATAAAAGCATCCAAATCGTCGTTATCATCAAAATGAGGATAAAACTCAGAAAAGGTATTTGCATTACGAGGAACAGAAAGCGTCTTAACCTTCAATTCCGTAATCAATTTGCCGTCTAATCCTTTGGAAGTATACGGATAGAATACAAGAGCAGCCTTACTTTCAGAAAGCACCTTACGGGCGAACGACTTCAAGACGGATTGCATTTTCAATCGGCGTTCCCATACACGTTTGAACTCTTGGAAACCATCGTTCTGATCTGTTCCCGTAATCGTCATTTGCCCGCCAAACAAGAAGGCGACAGAGGTACGCACCTCCTTTTTCGGGAAGTTGGTAACGATACGTGCCACATCGACAATCTTGTCTTCCAACCGTAACGGTTCCCCATTCTTATCCTTCAATGTCTCCGAATAGACTGCCAGCCGTTTCGGTTCACGCCAGCCGACAGAGGTTTTACGCCGACGGCGCTCACCGTGATATTCTCTGTAATATTCCCTTGGTTCCCGGTATTCTATCGTATCGACACATAGCGTACTAACTACCTGCCCAAAATCTTCATTTGCAAGGATGTCGTTTATACTTGGCATATACTTTTTTAATAAAATATATGCCAAATAATTATTTACTTAATATAGTGGGCAACTTTCTATTTTTAGAGTATCAATATTCATTCTCATCTCTTTTATCTCACAATAAGGATGAACTTCTTTTAAATTTCTCACAAAATCTTCTTTATTAAAGTCTTTGTTTTTTTCAATTCGACAACCTAAATAAATTTCTTTTATAGCATCAAAACAATATATATCTCGTTTAGGGGGATTAAATGCAATCATCCTATATTCATGTTCATACTCCCAAGCTCTTGATTTCGTAGTCAACATTTTCACTATATACTCATCATAATGAGACCCATTGTTAGAAAATTCAACTTCTGGTCTTTTATCCTGAAGACAAACAGGTAGTATTTTATACCCCGATATTTCCTCTAACTTTTTAGCATCAAATCCAATACATACCCCTTTATGAGAATCAGCATAATGAGCCCACAATAAATCATTATTACAATCAGAAGATGCACAAAAGACACCGTATTTTTTTAAATCCTCTTTTATCTTGGGAGTAAAAAATTCCCGAATATAAGATGTTACAGACTCACTTTGCCAATCAATATCATTAAAATCTGGCATATCTTTTAAGCATGGATACAAATTCAGTACTTTTTCTTTAGTGATACCCTTATATTGCGGAACAATTTGTCCTTCAAATGGATCATTCAAGCTTTCAAAAGCTGATAGATAAATTTGACCATCAAATAATAGTCTTTTAGTAAATTCATTCAACGAACTATTTTTTCCATACAAAACTCTGTATTTATATAATATATCTCCACTCATGTCTCTTTTATTATTTTCACAAAAATAGTATTTATCTAGCTCTTGCAACCTGTCTAGTCCTATTATTTTGACACAACCCGATAAACTCTACATTCTCCGCAAGTATCGTCATACCGTCAGGTGCATCGTCATGCTTGTTGCCTCCCTCTTTCTTATAGCTGGTCAATGCTTTCATAAACCGGTCGTAATCCGAACCTTTCTTATACTCGCCTTCTGCCAAGAAATAACAATGCTTCTTGATCCAACCAGACTTCAACAAGATACGTGTATCCTTATTGGCTGTTGTCGGTTTCGCCTGAATGATACATTTTTCATTCTTTGCCTTTACTGCCTTACGGACATTGAGGGCGAACAAACGACCACCGTTGTTACTCTCGATACGCATATTGTCGCAACGGGTATCAAGGATCAAGGAAACCAGCTTCGGTTCGGTAATCTCTACATTATCCTTCGTAAACAAAACATCGGTAATGAAATACTTCGTACCGAATACCTTGGCAATCGGCGCACAGAAATCATCGTCTCCCTCATCGGCCACATCGGTAGCTCCAATAACACCGTCCGGTTGCTTGCCCTCAATATCAGCCAATTTAAATCGGTTAAGCTCCGATTTCGGGAACAACAACCCGATTGCCTCGATTGGATCTTGCATATACTCGGCACACCAAATGGAATCATCCGTTTCCTCACGCAATTCGTGATAATACTCTGTCGTATGTACCTCCTCACAAAAAGAACAGTCGTTCTCATCCAAGGCGGCGACACGAATGATCTCGTCATACTTTCCCATCTCCTCCATACGGCCGAGCACGTCAGTGGCAGACCAGCGGGTACCGATATCGATCGAACAACAGTTCCCCTCTATACGGGAATCGTGCGTTCCCTGCTTCCACGACCAGACCTTTTCATTGTTGGTATCAGACAGCGCATCTTCCAAACTCTTATACAAGTCGTCCGTCATGGCGAGCATGGACGCACCGAAACCGATTACCGTACCGCCTACACCAGCCCCGAAGTAACTTACCTGCCGGGCAGCTTCCAAGCTCCAGCCATGCACGTTCTGTTTATCACCACGCAATTGTATATCTGGGAAGATTTCCTTAAACCGGGAAGAACGGACGATGTCGCGCGTGTCATAAGACAGCTTGTTATACAGCGTATCGGAACAGCAGTTGCGCATGACCGACTCTTCCGGGAAGTGGCCAAGCATCCACGAAATGAACAAGGATGATATATAAGACTTCCCGGCACGTGGCGGCATGGAGACGGCCAGCCGGCGGATCACACCCGACAGATACGATTCGTACACCCGGGTGAAAGCATCTGCCACCTTCTTTAAGAACAGACGCTTAGCAAAGAACTTAGGGTCATGATATAAACAATAGGCCCAGAAATCATTCCGAGCCTCCCGTTTGCGCAATATGGTCGCCGCCTTTGCCTGCCTAATCAATATTTCTCTCTTACTCTTTTTCGCCACGGATAATTGCTGCTAGTTCTTCATCCGACATCGATTCCAATTCATCCCCCAGCTTAACAAGGTTCTCGACCTCTTTCTTATCACGCCACTTAGCCGGCTGCCGGTTCTTCAACCAAAAAATAGCGGCTGTCGTATCCGGAGGATAATGCTCGATATACTCTACTTTATCCGTAATCCGGCCCTCATTGGTAGCGAACTTCGTAGCCTTGGCATCGTAGCCAATCGCACGGCTGTAAAGTCTCGAAGCGACATTCGCATCCGCCACAGCCTTTCCCTTTTTTAAGGACTCAAGAAATTGAGGAAACTTCTTTTTCCAGCTGTTCAACGTTTGTTCTGAGACAGAGAAGAACTCAGCGATCTCTTTATCCGTTGCACCTAACAGACAAAGTTTTAGAGCCTGTTCCGCATACTCTTCTCTATATCCAGATTTACGCCCCCTACTTTTCTTTTTTACTTCATTCTTCTCTGTCATAATTAACCAAAACTAACGAATCGGGACAATTCTGCCCTCAATTCAGGTAAACTTCCATTATCAAAATAGAAAGAAGAACGCATTTTACCTTCTTTCTTTACACCACGCATCGACTTACACAAGTGTTCCCCTTCCAATACGATACCCATCGCCAAAGGTGGATATTCCGAACCTAACGCTTCTTGGAGCATCACGATGATATCTTTCGCTAATCGCTCTTGTACCTGTAACCGTGCCGCACAATAATCAACGACACGACCAACTTTCGATATGCCTAGTATCTTACCTTTCGGATTGGGTATATAAGCAAACCAATACTTCCCAAAGAAAGGCATCATATGATGTTCACACATTGAATAAAATCCACCTGAATCTGCGATAACACTATCACAAGAAAGGCCATCCACGCCATTTGGGAAGACCGTTATTTTAGGCACTTGTGACAGATCATATCCACGAAAAATCTCTCTCCACATTCTTATGATACGATCCGGCGTTCCCTTCAAGCCCTCCCGACAAGGATCCTCGCCTATAAAAGAAAGGATCGTTCTTATCGCACATTCAATATCTTGTGTGTTTGTAAGCTTAACTTCCATTTCGGATGCTCTTTAATATAGTTAATAACTTCCTTCGTATTCCGGCCGGAACAAGGCTGCAAATAATATACTCCCGCTGAATATTTATCATATTGCGACATATCCTGTCCGGTATAGACTACCTTCAGTTCATTCGGGTTGATCACGACTGTTTTACCGCCCTCTTTTGGGGAACACGTAATCCAGTCTATATTTACAGGTGGAACCAAAGTTCCATTTGTCTCAATCTGAACAAATCGGCCAGTGGCCTTGATCTTATCAACCAAATCATATGTAACCTGCATACAAGGCTCTCCGCCTGTCAATACGACATGCAAAGCCGGATAACGCCTTATTTCCGCAATAATCTCATCATCACTTAACATCTTGCCTTCTTTGTGTTCCGTATCACAGAACGGACACCTCAAGTTACATCCAGAGAAGCGAACAAAAACAGCTGGCGTACCAGTAAAGTAGCCTTCACCTTGAATGCTGTAAAAAATTTCATTTATCTTCTTCATACCACGCTATATTATTCTCTGATTCCTGAACCATCACCTTAAAACATTGAGGTATCTGGTCACAGATCCACTTCGCTATATTTTCCGCTGTCGGATTAAACGATAATACCTCATTCAAGTTCTTATGATCTAGTTTCTCCTGGATCATTCGCTTGACATGGGCAAAGTCGACAACCATACCATCTGGATTCAACTGTTTAGACCTGCACCAAACGATTACGATCCAGTTATGCCCATGCAAGTTCTCACACTTACTCGCATAAGAGAGACTCAGACGATGAGACGCCGATATCTCTAGACGCTTCCTTACTGTATACATACGATTTTTATCGATAAAGAGTTAATACCTGTCTTATCTCTTCCTCCTCCCGTTTCCGGCCATACTCGCCAAATTCGATCAAAGGAAGTATTTCATGTTTCATATAAGATATATTCCTGCCGATTACATCCATGGAAAACGGATATCCGTTCAACGCAAAAGCAATAAATTTACGGAAACACGGTTTACAGTTCCAACATTCGTGCCCATCAACAGGAGCATAACAACTGAACGATGAACTAAACGCTTCACTAATATTACCTCCTTGAGCTATATATTGCTTCAACAACTCAGTCTTGGTATATGCTTTATAGTCCAAGTTTATCTTGATCGTTCGTTTTTCTGTCCAATGTTGTTTTTGGTAGAGATAGCCGAGTAAGTCCTCATACAACTCGGCAAATACAGGCGATTTATCAAGAACACGGTCACCGGCTGTCGCTCCCAAACAGATTTCATCGCCATAGTTCGTCGCAATACCGATCAAATACATATTCCTTAGAGGGATAATTTTATCTTCACGTTCCCACTTTGATAAATCCAATCTCTCAATGATGGTATCATCCGGAAGACGCTTCATTTCCTCTTTTGAATAACGGGTATTCATATCGACATAAAGCCTTATATCCGGTTTCCAGAGTTTGTCTATCAACCAACTATCCATACCTCCTGAATACAGAAGGACTTTCTTGTTATAAGTATCGTTCCGCATACCTTTGAAATTTTATCCACTCATTAAAATTGTGTCTATTCGATAAATCATGATTCTTAGCCCTCATCCCTTGGGGAGGATTACGATATATCATTTGCTTGCCATTGAAGAAATAAATCTGCCCAAATCTGGAACCGGACAACCAAGTCGTACTATCAACGCTATCAAACTTCAAAAAAGGAAGAAATATCGTATCTGTAAATCCAAGCCCATGAATACGGGTACCGACAGAGTGAGCTTGATCGATAAACCATTTTAATATCATGGGATTACCTCTTATCCGCCTACCCTCTTCCATCGCAGAGGTCGTACCGATCGCAACATAGGGATAATCTTCACACATCCGAATAAAATAATCCTTCCCCCGGCTTGCATGCCAAACAGGAATAGGCCGCCGCCCTGTACGATCTTCCAAATATTTACGGTAATACTCGACCTTCTCCAGCCCTACAACAACATCTATATCCAGCTCAAAGAAGCGTTGAATGTTATTTTTCAGAACAAAGTCAGCATATTTCTTGACATAGCCATCCCAATCAAAACTGTTATTCTTTCCGGAAAAGGCTGAAAACGCACCGCTATCAAGAATATGTTTCTCTTGACAGACATAACCACCATAATGTCCCGATTTATGCTCCCAAAAAGAACTTAAGAGATAGATATCTTTCGTGTCAAGGTTCCATCGTTTGGCACAAGGTTTATAACCGGCAAGATATAAGATCATAGCTCTATTTCCTTTCCGCAATGAGGGCAAACCATCGTCTTTCTCTTATTCTCTACTTTATCTGCTCCCTCAAAAAAACGATCCACATCCGTCGGCATATCATCAAATGGAAGCTCCAACTCCCAATCACCAAGTTCGTCAATACTGAAATCTTCAACTACGGCTGCAAAATCGAACATAGAAGTGTCCGATGTATGGTTATCAGCCAAAGCCAAAAGCTTTCTTTTTTCATCTTCTGTAGACAAATCCGTTCTCCTGATCGCTATCAGTTCATTCCCGTCAGACTCTACAACCCGAACCTTTAACCCAAGTTCCAAAGCCTGCTCATAAACGCCATTTCCGGCAATAATAACATCGTTCTTATCCAATAGAATAGAACGACCCGTTCCGCAGTCCTCCAGGCTCTTTTTAATAAGCCGTTTATTCTTATCTGTGTGGATGCGATAATTCCGAGGGTCATACTTCAATTCTGTCATAACTTTTATTCTAAAATATAACAGGGGTAATCAATTAACACAAATACAGTTGCAATTCCCGGATAGCCTGTTCCACGCTCCGAACAATCACATACTTACTACCTGCCATTTCAACTTGGCGTTGGTATTCTTTTTGATCGGGAGATTGTTTTCCCGTCGATGTCTTGAACTCCAAACAAAGGGAAGCATACCCCTTTTTCGGTATCTGAAGGATCACATCAGCTACACCTCGTTTAACGCCTTGGCGCTTCATATTAGCCGCTTCTATTTTATGCCGGCTACCACCGTTCGGGACTGCAAAAAGGAGCCGATCCGGTAGGTTCGGGAAGAATAAAGGAACCTTATTGAAAAACTCCGACTGAATCCGAGCTTCTTCGTTGTCATGATGCTGTTTTGATTTAGGAGGGATCTTTTTATCAGAATAGCAGTTATAACAGATATGGCCTTCTTCTGTTTTGATCACAGAAACCGTTTCTCGGCCACAGGCTATACATTTTTGCGTTTTCATATCTTAGTTTCATATAAGATATAAAGGGCATGAAGAAAATCCTCAAGATCACCAAGGACTTTTTTACGAGATTTGAGCTATTTACCCCTTCAATTATTATATATTTGTATTCTATTAATATTAAATCATTTCTTATGAAAGCAAAATATTTACTTGCAATTTTCATTATTGCTATGGGACTTAGTTTCTCATCTTGTGCAACACATGTTCATGTGAAATCCAAACCAAACAAGGTTAAGACTATTCCACCAGGACAAGCTAAAAAGATCACAGGTGAAAAATCCGCTAAGCGACACGCCCCAGGACATAACAAATAATCTTTTGTGGAGCTATCTGTTGTTTTTAGATAGCTCCTTTCTTTTTAGTTATTAGTTAATCCGATTGCCTAATTTCAAAATAAAAACTTTATAATCTGGCGCACCCCATTCCGAACGACCTTTGCCAATAGAAATGCTATTCAATTTGAATAACATAGTTCGTTTTGTATATCCGTAACGAAAACGAACAGCATCATAAAGCTTAAAGGAAGGCTTACAACAATATTTACACTTTTCGGGAATATAGATTCTGCAATCCGTGTTTTTATCATAGCAAACATAAAATCTTTTAGCCCAATAGCTATTATGTTCTCGATACTCCTCTTTTTTCTCACCGGATTCTATCATATCATACCATATAGCCTTTAATGGTAAATCAAGTATATTCATTTCTTTTTAATTTTTAATCAATTATCAAAATCTCTCTATACGAGATGTATATCTCCTGTGATACCGTATTTTCATCATGACACCAACACAAATACCATTTGCGATTATCACGAGAAACATACTGAGCCTTCCACATTTTACCGTTATACTTGCCGGTCGGTTCCGAACCGGTATAATCTGGCAGCATCTCAAAATCCCGTCTATACATCATGGCATATTTGTCATCAAGTACCAGATTATTTCTGTCCGGTTGTTTCCATGCTTTCCCCCAGGGATGCATCATAGGCGGGATAATGTTTTCATCCAACACAACTTTACGCATTTCCATATCTCAGCTATTTTTATTATTGAAATATTCCTAACTCTTTTTTCATTCTATTTTCAGCCAACCGCACATAGTCTTTGTTTATCTCAAATCCTATATAATTGCGGTTCAATTTCCGGGAAACGATTGCCGTTGTACCGGAACCCATAAAAGGGTCAAGAACAACGCCATCTTCCGGGCATCCTGCTTTTATACAGTCAACAATGAGAGCTGGGGGAAACACTGCAAAATGAGCATCATGGAAGGCCGATGTACTCACTACCCAGACAGAACGTTTATTTGCTTTGTCCGTATATTCATACTCACGATTCGTACTGGCTCGATACATGGGGTCATCTTCCGTCATATCAGAAAAATTTCTTTTGCGGCCACCAATAACGGCTTTCATATTTCTGTTAGCTTTCAGAGTACGAGAGGATCCTACCTGGTTATCGACATCTTGCCTTATTCTACGCATTGTAGACTCTCTTGCCGGAACTTTTATCGCATCTGCATCAAAGTAGTACAACCGGGATTTACTCAATAGGAAGATATATTCGTGAGATTTAGTACAACGGTCCCTAACACTCTCCGGCATCGGATTAGGTTTGCTCCAAATAATATCTTGACGCAAATACCAACCATCAGCCCTAAGAGCAAAGGCCAGCATCCAAGGAATACCTATCAAATCTTTAGGTTTGCAGTTTGTGCATTGTTTTACCAACGTTGCCTTACCAAGTGTCCCCCGGTTCGTACCTTGCTTATAATTCATTGCATTGTCCGGAAACTGTGCAGCACCTTTCATGGAACCGGCATAGCTATCACCAATATTCACCCACAGAGTACCATCATTCGTTAACACCCGCCGAACTTCCCGGAACACTTCAACCAACTTCCCAATATATTCTTCCGGTGTAGCTTCAAGCCCTATCTGTTCATCATTTCCATAATCACGCAAACCGTAATATGGAGGTGATGTAATACAACAGTTTACGCTATTTTCCGGTAGACATTTTAGTCCTAATCGACATTCCGAGTTATATATTACATTTACATCCATTATGCTCAGTTCTTCTTAGTTATGATTCAGATAAATATTTTATCAAACTCTCTTTGTCTTTAAAAAGTCTTTTATCCCATTTAGGATAATTGTTTCTGGGTACACTAAGTCCATCTGACAGCTTATAAACCATAAGGAAAATATCATCAGCATAGGATATTTCGATGATTATTTTGCTTATAGTTGTATGGATAATATTATCCCCGATCAGATAACATACACTATCTCCTACGTTAAATTCAGTATCTATATTCATACCTTTTTATAGTAAAAACTTTCATGTATTCGCAATCCTCATCACATACCCCAGACCTTAACACACAATGGGGAATATTGGAGCCAAACTTATACTCGAAGTTATAACATAGCTTCTTATATGCCTCTCGTTTGGCTTTCTCTCTGTCAACTGCCAATAAACCAATGTTCATTTGTTTTCTTCTTTCATCAATTGTTCAATAGTAATAGGAATTACACGAGAAACAGCATAATAAGCATTATTCGTCAATTGGCGTTGCCATGCCGAAAAACGGGGTGACCAACGAAAACCGTTATGTTTGAGATTTGAAATAACATCAGGCCGTGGTTTTGTATCAAAAACTATCTGAACTCTATCTTCGGAGTAATTCTTAATTACCCGGCCACCATCAAAAAGTATTTCCACATCTTTTTGGTTCTCTTTTTCTGCCTGTTTTGAGATAGATTGATTTGCAAGTTCAGCGAGTTTCCAAAATTTGTGACGATTGGTAAAGATTGGTTTTACCCGACTTTCGTTTAAGGATCTGACATATTCAATCGCTTTGTTTATCAAATCGACCTTTCCGTTTCTCGCAATCGTTTCCAGCTTATTATACAAATTGGTTGGCAAAAAATGCTCATCGATCATCCTCTTTACACGCATCCACTCTTCCTCCGCTTTCTGATCTTCCGGTTTTGCCTCCTCTATCCTTCGAGCTATCGACTTGAGCACTTTTTCTCTCCACGCTCTAAATTCATTGACAGCATTGTCATAGTAATTATTCATCTTCTCATTTCGTCTTGACGGAAAACGGGCTGGCCCTGTTATCATGGCGCTCATTATACGAGAATGCTTATTGAACAATATTTGAACCCATTCTTTGTACTTAGCAATATATCGCTCTCTTTCTTCTTCCGGCATTGTTTTTATATCATCATTGAGCTCTTCTTCGTACATGCGTATGTGATACGATCCACGTTCCTCCGGACTGAAACTTGTAGCATAAAAAGCATCGCAAGCGCATTTCCAAAACTCCTCAAGGTTTACCTCATATTTCCACTCTACAACCGACCAAAGACCTAAGTCTTTGTCATTAATAACAACCGCCTCATTATCGGAAATACGGACTGCAGTATGCGCATAGTCGCAACGCATTAAATTATCACTCAACTTTTCACCTCTCCAGTTAAAAAGCCATTCACCCTGTTCTGGGTTCGCTATATTCACCACTTTTAATGCACGGTGACAGTTCTTTTTTGATAGTAAAACCTGTTCAGTATTACCGACCTGTATTTTATTTTCTTGCATTATAGTTCCTTGTTTTTAAATATTCACACCTTATATTTTCGTTCAAAATCATACTTCCTAAACTCATGGTACGCTTGTTCCAATGTTTTAGAAGTCCTATCACCTTCCGGTATATCCCAGCTTTTGGAATTATTGATACTATCATCCATGGCTATGGAACCCCTTTCTTTCTCATACCGGCCAAGCCATTCTAAAATAACAGCCCCGTCTATCCGATCATAAACCTTCCCATACAATCCCTTTTTCGCCCGATTAAAACATAGCTTGAAATCATCAGGCTTAAAGAAATAGTATTCATCAATAATCAGATCAACTGTTTGTGCGACTTGTACTGCTCCGATCGATTTCCCTACATTGAAAAAATCTACCAAATCATTCAAGACTTTTACCATAAATCCACGAAGATGCGTCTCTCCAAATTCTTTGTTCATAACCGCTATAGAGCAGCTTGGGCTATCAAACACGTCATTTACTGTTTTGGGCCGCAGACTGTTGTAATATGGCATCGGCAAGACGCCCCAAACGCTCACGCTCGATTCTCTTGTTTTCGGCATCAGTTCCGGAGGAAGTACGCCGGTTGTTTGATCTATTTCCGATATGAGTTGTATTGCTTGTTCCTGATTCATACTGCATTTTTTCTAAATCACGCTTCGCCCACTTGCGGAACGTGAGGTTCGCACTAACGTATTTTTTGAGCAGCTCTCGATAATTGTGCATCGAGACAAGAGTGTCCTGGATTAACTGAAGCGGGAAATCTCGCTTTATCCGTTCGAATTGTTCTTCCGTAAACGGCTCTTTCAGTTTAGCCACACTAGGAGCATTCGCAGCAATCCATTGCTTGAACTTTTCAAAATTCTCATTCTTGGGTTTCTCCGGTTCGGGGTCAGGGTTGCGCGTGCCTACGCGCGTATAACCCTCCTCTCCTTTCCAATCCTCTCCTTTACTCTCCTTTCCAGCAGGAGGATTCTCGATTGTTCCCGATTGTTCGGGAATATTCTCGAATGTTCCCGGATTGCTTCTATTTTTGCCCGAAAGAACGTTTTCTATCACTTCTGCCGGAATTTTCGACTTTTGCGGTTTGTCGATGCGCTCACTGGAAAAGTCCATCACGTAGTAGCTTTTGTTCTCGAATGTAAAAGGTACAAGGATAGAGTTTTCAATCAGCTCTTGCAGCCATCCAGAAACCTGCTGCTTACGAATATCTTCGCGGGCAGGAAAGACTTTCGACTTAATGATAGTCTCATTAGCTAAAATGACACCGCTATCATCAGCAAAGTTTTTCATGCCTATATAAAGCAGACAAGCCGGAAGAGATACGTTCGAAAACCTTTCATCTTCCCAAAATTCCGGTACTATAGTTCTAATTCTTGGCATTTTTACGCTATCATTTTCTGACGAATCAGGTTCATATTCTTCTTCACCAGTTTTACTATCTGGTCGTGAAACTCACTTACGCCATTGCAAACGGCCCGAGACTGGACGATATTCAGCGTCTTCAAATTCACCTCTATCGTCTCGATACGTTTGCCACCGGTGTCCTTTGCTGACAGTATCAAACGATCCGGCCGATTGTAATATCCGAGTTTATACACGCAGTGATGCATAGCCTTGCCTTCTTGATAAAACTGGGTAATACTCTCCAACGGGCAAATGACTATGTTACCATCCGTGATTTTCATTCCGAAAAACTTTTCCATCCGTTCGTAGAAGCCGGCTATATCCTTCATGAGCTTTTCACGCCTACGGATAGCTTCCACACGATCCCTATCCTGTCTCAACTTGGCTTCACGGGCATCTTTCTTTGCCAATAGCCTATCGTGCGCGACCTTCAAGTTCTTAGGACATACATAATGGGCATTACGCAAGTCTTTACCGAAATAAGCCAATAAAGACATATAGTCTTCCCAGAGGGACGCATCCTTGATAATATAATGGTTACGGTTGCAAATATTGAATGATGGCTTATAACGAAGCTGGGAAAAGCCGTTTCTATACATGTGCTTCAGCATGGATATTTGCCCGGTCTTGAGGCATAGTTCCGCGTCATTACCTCCTTTCAAAAGGTCACGTATCAACTTAGACGGAGTTACATCCGGGAACAGTCGATTCAGTCCCCGTTTTTTCAATTCCGGAAGTAATTCTTTCCTTGGATAAAGCTCTCCAAATATCGCATATAAATCACCGTAATAATTATATGGGTTACTTCCATATTCACCCTTGATACTAAGAGGGGAACTATACGCAAATCCGTTACGTCCCATATTTATTGGACGGGCTATGATCGTACGTTTTCCGTCTTCACGAATCCATTCTTGAACAACTTCAGTAAAATCATAATACACCGGAGAAGTTCCCCTACGGGCGTTTTTCCAACATAGTATATGCCGGATCACCTGAAACCCGCCTCTCACTTGCAGGATGGACATATACGCCTCCTCATGGTTCTTCTGCTTTCTGCTGACCTTTACATCTAATTGATGGTGGCAATAAGGGCATTCGGTCTTGTCACCCAATTTACTATTACCCGTATTAACCCATATCTCGCCACATTCAGAGCACCACAACTCATTCTTACATTTGTAAGCTACATGGTCGAACACGTGTTCCTTGGCCCATTCCTCCTGCGCCTTTGTGATGGCGGGAAGCTTTTCGCTCAATCCCGCCACCAACTTTTCCAATCTCGTTCTCGGCTTCATATCAAAACAGGCTCATTTGTTGGACACTCTCATCAACCTTCTTCTTGGCCGGCCTCTTTTTGAGCGATCGATATTGCTCTTCGGTCAACCTTTTGATGGCCGCCTGACGGGCAGCGTTCTTTTCTTCCTCCGTAAGTTCTACTTTATGGGAAGAAGAAACGGAGCTACTGACAGGAACTTTTCCGACCTCAATATTCTCTTCATCATAATAATGTACGGCCATACCAAAAACCTCCGTATCACTCATCACGACAGAGGTTCCACGCTTATGGGCCTCTCCCAAGATATAACGACAACACTCGTCTATACTCTTTTTAGGATTGGCAAGTCTCGGGGCAAACAGAAGATCTTCCGCCGCCCTCTCCTGTAAATATTTCTGAATTGTATCTTTGAACTCTTTCATAACTTACTGGATTGTCATGGGCATTAATAAATAGGTAAGTTCCTCGTTCCCGGATTGGTTCTCCGGAGTTATCAAGATAGCACGGTTAGGCTCGCTAAAGGAAAGCCTCGTACGCCCGTCATCGATACATGAGAGTATCTCAAGAAGCAACGATCCCTTAATCCCGATCGAGAACTCATTCCCGTTAAAATCGACCTCCAACGTTTCCTCCGCGGAAGTCGAGAAATCTATGTCTTGGGCGAATACGGTCAACTTATCACGAATGATCCTCAAGACGATAAGGCATGAGGCCTTATTGGAGAACACCGATGTCCTTTTAATAGCCCCGATCAGTTGTCCGGTGTCAACAAGCAGTTCCAGCTTATTCGCCTTGGGTACCACAGCTTTCCAATTAGGATATCTCCCCTCCACATTCCGGAACGATATCTCATAGTCATTGAGTATGACATCGGACCAATCCGCACCGACCCTCATTTCCATGTTATCGGAGGAAGCCGGAAGTATCGCCTTCAATACCGAGGCTATAGGACGGCTGATTATAACTGAGATCTTGCCAACCTGTCTATCATTGCCCTTTCTCAAGAATCCCATGCCATGCCCGTCCGCACCGACAAAGCATACGGTCTCCGGTTCCGTCTCAATAAAGACAGAGCTTAGGACCGGACGGATATCATCATTCCCGGCCAAATTTATGACCTTGGATATCCCATTGAATAAATCCTCCGCGCTCAATGACACAGAGTCCAAGACCTCGATCGATCTTTTTCCCGGATAGGTAGATGGGTCATAACCCACCACCTCGAACTTTCCACCATGGTACTTGATCCTTATCTCACGGGTATCCTTGTTGATGATTATATCAATTGGTTGCTCGGGCAGGTTCCTCAGTCCTTCTAATAAGGAAGTCGGGACACAAATAGATATCTCCTCGTCGAAGATGCACTCAAGGCTGGTGGTTATCCGGCCCTCGCTATTCGATCCGGTGATGAATAACCGGCCTTCCCTCGTCTTAAACAAGAAATGACAAAGGATCGGCGTGGATGATTTGGCGGGTATGATCTTCGCCAAAAGCTGCAATCTTGATAGCAGCGCTGTTTTAGAAATAGAAATCGTCATAGTGCCTGTTTTTTTGAAGGCACCCGGTAAGTCTTTGTTTTATGGAAGTTTACAGAAATAAGAGACCAAACACATATAAACACAAAAAGTTGGATCTCAAACTTTCGTCTAAAATCCAACTCGCTATTTCAACGACAAAGATAGAGTCATTTTTTTAATCCGCAAATTATTTCCATCTTTTTTTCGTTTTTTTCTTCAAATACATAATCAAGAATCTTGGCATTCAAGCGGTCGATAACGCTAAAATCGGTCTTAACATACCCAGATGTCACCCTATGGGAAGAAGCATGGTTAAGGCAAAAGCCTACTAAATCCAAACTTGCATCGAAATCGTTTTGAGCGAATGTAGCCCAACTATGCCGAAACGAATAGACAGAAATATGAGGAAGGTCGTTTTTTCTTGTTATATCACTTATTCCCTCATTTATACATTTATTGAAATTCTTACTTGATCCATAAGTCTCACAGAAGTTAAACAGCCTTTTTTCTCCAGCATATTTCTCAAGCAAATGAGATAGCCTATCTGGTACGGCTATCTCTATATACGCCTTGTCATCCCTCCTATTAGTAGTCTTACGTCTGCAGTAACACATCTTTCCGTCTCTAAGGTTCTCTTTTTCCATATAATACAGGTCAGCGGTGTTAATTCCGGCAAGACAAAAAACGATCTCGCACACATCCCTAGCACGATCAGCTCTTGATCCATACTCCGCGGATACCGCAAAAAAATCTCGAACGGTTCTAATGTCCAATGCCCTTTTCTCTGGAACTGTAGGTCTAGGTACCCTCACTCCCCTAAACGGGTTATTCCGTATAAGCATCTCGCCGGTATCATAATTATTATACCGCTCGCATCCAGCCATAAACATTGTCTTGATCCGCTTCGGATAGCCATGTTTCTTGTACAAGCTATCTTTCATCGAATCTATCCACTCCTTGAATATAGACGATGTAAGATCAGAGAAGAGAATGTCGTCTTTCCCCATATATTCCTCCAAGCGCCTTAACGCAAGCTTATAATTTATCGACGTGGATTCTCTTCCCTCGTTATCCATCTTAGAGGTAAACCCCTCACAAAATTCAGAAAAAGAAGGTGCGCTAGAATCCCTCCTCAAGAAGTCCAGTATCTTTCTGATATCCCAACATTGTATATCTTCACGATTAAGCCGGGACATATACCCGTCAATAAGAATAGAAATATCCTTGATGATGTAATTATCTATTACCTCACCCTTCCGAACAGACTTAGCCTTGCAGACTTTATCTGTTTTTATATATCCTACCTGTCCGTGATGGGTTACACGAATATAAACAGGATACGTATTGTCTTTTCTCTTAGCTCGTACGCAAATTTTGAAATATGCCATAATTTTTTACTGTAAACTATTTGTAAATCATTTATGCTATTCATGCAAAAAAAGCTTGTATGAATAGGTATGTAAGGAGGCTAAAATGAACAAATCCCCTACAGTATCATTACAACAAAGAGCTAATAATCAAGCGGAAAGACTGGGATTCGAACCCAGGGAGCGGTTACCCGCTCACCGCATTTCGAGTGCGGCCCGTTCGACCACTCCGGCATCTTTCCTTGTGGTTGACGTGTACAAAAGTACATAAAATATAGTATCGTTATTCTCTTGAAAGGCTAAAATTACTTTATCAAATACAAAAAAGGGCATTCTTCACAGAACGCCCCTCTTTAAAACATATAACTAATACCTCTAAATTACTTGAAATAACGATTATATAAACCTTCAAATCCTTTGCCATGACGTGCCTCGTCTTTGCACATCTCATGTACGGTATCATGGATCGCATCCAAATTCTGTTGTTTAGCCAATGTAGCGATACGTTTCTTGTCCTCGCATGCGCCAGCCTCAGCTTCCATACGCTTTTTCAAGTTAGTCTTCGTATCCCAAACTACGTCGCCAAGAAGCTCCGCAAACTTAGCAGCGTGCTCAGCCTCTTCCCAAGCGTAACGCTTGAATGCCTCAGCTACCTCAGGATAACCCTCACGGTCTGCTTGACGGCTCATGGCCAAATACATACCAACTTCGGTACATTCTCCCATAAAGTGAGCGTTCAGACCTTCCAAAATCACTGGGTCTACACCTTTAGCAACACCTAGTACATGTTCGTCAACGAATTGTAACGCACCTTCTGTCTCTACTAATTCTTTAAATTTGCTTTTTGGTTGTTTACATTGAGGGCAGAACTCAGGAGCCTCATCACCTTCGTGTACATAACCACATACTGTGCAAATCCATTTCTTTTTCATATATCGCAAAATTTTTATTGGTTGTATGGCACAAAATTAACTAAACTATCCGATACTACCATAATTCATCGATAGATTAATTCTATGTGTTAATCGATAAAAACTATGGAACTTATTTTTGACAGCGATTGTTTACTAAGTAAATATTTATTTATATGGATACATCAAAGATTATTAGTTTATTAGGAGACAAAAGTGATTATTATTTAAATCACGTATGTAAGACTATTGATAAATCGCTGCTTCATCTTCCATCACCCACTTGCGTGGACGATGTGTGGGGCAATTCAGATAGAAACATACAGACTCTCAATAGTCTGCAAACCTTGTTGGGGCACGGAAGATTAGCTAACACCGGATATGTTTCTATCCTCCCGGTAGATCAAGATATCGAGCATACCGCAGGGTCTTCCTTCGCTCCAAACCCCATTTATTTCGATCCGGAGAATATCGTAAAATTAGCGATCGAGGGTGGTTGCAACGCAGTCGCTTCTACGTTCGGCATACTAGGGTCAGTCGCACGAAAATATGCCCATAAGATTCCATTCTTGGTAAAACTAAATCATAATGAGCTTCTTACTTATCCGAATTCTTACAATCAAATCTTATTCGGCACGGTGAAGGAAGCATGGAATATGGGCGCCGTAGCTGTAGGGGCCACGATCTATTTCGGATCAGAGCAAAGCCGACGTCAGCTAGTCGAGATTGCCGACGCATTCGAGTATGCCCATGAACTAGGTATGGCGACCGTATTATGGTGCTATTTACGAAACAGCTCTTTTAAAAAGGATGGCATCGACTATTCCGCGGCAGCCGATTTGACCGGACAGGCTAATCACCTTGGCGTCACGATCAAGGCCGATATCATCAAGCAGAAGCTACCGGAGAACAACGGAGGTTTCACCGCTATCAATTTCGGGAAGATCGATCAAAAGATGTACACAGAGTTAACGACAGAACATCCGATCGACCTCTGCCGTTACCAAGTAGCCAATAATTATATGGGACGTGTCGGGCTTATCAACTCCGGCGGAGAATCTCATGGCGCCTCAGATCTTAAAGACGCTGTCGTCACCGCTGTCATAAACAAACGTGCGGGTGGCATGGGGCTGATTAGCGGAAGAAAGGCGTTCCAACGTCCGATGAAAGACGGCGTGGAGTTACTTCATTCAATTCAAGATATTTATTTGGATAAGGATATTACTATCGCTTAGTTTGTTATTGCGTTGAGAAAAGAAGGCCGTCCATCAAAGCTATATACTTTGGGGACGGCCTTCAAATTTTATTTCTTCAACCACATATCCAACCACTCAAAGAATGTACGTTGCCATAGAACGCCATTCTGGGGTTTCAATACCCAATGGTTCTCATCCGGATAAATCAGCAACTCGGCCGGTACCCCCCGAAGAACCGCGGCGTTAAACGCTGCCATTCCTTGATTAGCCAAGATCCGGTAATCCTTCTCTCCATGGATACAAAGGATAGGCGTATCCCATTTGTCCACGAACTTATGCGGAGAGTTCGCGAATGTACGCTGAGCCGTAGCGTTCTGCTTTTCCCAGTACGCTCCACCCATATCCCAATTGGCGAACCACATCTCTTCCGTTTCCAGATACTGCATTTCCATATTAAAGATACCATCGTGGGCGATAAACACCTTGAAACGTTTATCATGATGACCTGCCAACCAATATACGGAGAATCCACCGAAGCTGGCGCCTACACAACCCAAGCGATCCTTATTTACATACGGTTCCTTGGCTACCTCGTCAATAGCGGTGAAATAGTCTTTCATGCATTGTCCGCCATAATCGCCGCTGACAGCCTCATTCCATTCCAAGCCAAATCCGGGAAGACCCCGACGGTTCGGTGCCACGATAATATAGTCATTAGCCGCCATGATCTGGAAATTCCAGCGGTAAGACCAGAACTGGCTCACAGGGCTTTGCGGGCCACCCTCACAGAACAACAAGGTAGGATACTTCTTATTCGGATCGAACTGAGGCGGATAGATAACCCACGTTAGCATCTGCTTGCCATCCGTCGTCTTCATCCAACGTTCCTCTACCTTACCCATCGTAAGCTGGTCGTAAATATGTTTGTTTTCAAACGTAAGTTGAGTTACCGTATGATCCCCTGTCAAATCGATCGAATAGATCTCGTCTCCCATGCTCATGGAATGACGTTGAGCGATCAGCTTATCGCCCAGAAGAGCGACAGAGGCGTAATCGTACATACCTTCGGTCAGCGGGGTAATCTTATTGCCATTCGCCAAGTCTATCTGATAAACCTGCGACTCGCCATGCCAAACGCCCGTGAAATAGATACGCTTGCAATCAGCGCTCCAGCAATAAGAATCCACGTTGGAGTCAAAATCCTTGCTTACGAATGTTTTCTCACCCGTCTCCAGATTCATTACCATCAAGCGATTTTGATCCGCCTCGTAACCATCACGTTCCATACTTAGCCAAGCGATACTCTTTCCGTCCGGAGAATAGGTGGGATTCGTATCATATCCCTTGTTCTCTTCCGTTATATTGGTCGTTTGCTTCGTATTCAGATCATATACATAAATATCCGAATTCGTAGAGATCGCATATTCTTTACCCGTCTTTTTGCGGCTGGTATAGGCAATCTTGTCCGAGGTAGTGTTCCAAGCCAATTGCTCGATACCGCCAAACGGCTTCATCGGGCTCTCAAACAACTCGCCCTCCATTACATCCACAGGATTGCTGATCGATTTGCCATCGAAATCGGCAACAAAAGGATGCGGAGCGGTAGTCACCCACTCATCCCAATGCTTGTACATTAAATCCGTAATGATAACACCTGTCGCCTTATCCAAATCCGGATATTTATCAGCGGTACTATTCACGGTTTTCACTTGCGAGATAAACAAGACCTTTTTCTCATCGGGAGAGAAAGCGAAACCCTCGATATCCTTATCATAATCGGAAAGTCGCTTACGGTCCGTCCCATCCGGATTCATTTCCCAAAGCTGGCTGCTACCACTCTCGTTACATAAGAAAGCGATCTTGGTTCCTCCTTTGATCCATACGGCCTCGTTCTCAGCGAATCCGGTTTTCGTGATTTGCTTATTATCCGATCCGTCAGCGTTCATCACGAAGACCTCACGGTTGCTCTTGTTTTCCGGTACGCTATAATACGCCACCGTATACACCACTTTTTTCCCGTCCGGAGATACGTTCATACCGCCGATACGTCCCATGGCCCACAAAGCTTCCGGGGTCATGCGACCGTCTTTGATCCGGATGTCCGACTTCCCGATAAGGTTCTTATCACCGGTCTCCTTCACGTTCACATCCGTAGCCGGATTGCAAGCACCTAACAGTAGAGATGTTGCCATAATCATTGTTCCGATAGATTTATTCATGCCGTTATAATATATTACAATTTGAGTGCGAAAGTACTAAATATAATTTATATCTTCGCGTTACTAATTATAAGAACTGAACAGTATGAATAAGATTTGGTTATTTGGAGCCGCTGTATGTATGGTATTAGCACTCGGCTCATGTAAACCTAAACAGAGCGCGTACAAGGCTGCTTACGAACAGGCCAAAGAAAAAGAGTCGACGGCTCCTGTTGAGGTTGTAGAACAAGAGGAAGAAGTTGTTGAGGTCGCTCCTGTCTCAAAACCCAGAACCTCTACGGCTACCACTCGTACGGAAAAAATCAACGCCGCTCAAGGCGAGGACGCTAGCCGTCTGAAACGTTATAGCGTTGTTGTCGGTAGTTTCAAGAATAAGACAAACGCTTACGCATTAAAAGAACGTATGCAGAATGATGGCTATAACGCAGTGTTGGGCGAGAACGAGCAAGGTATGTTGCGTGTGATCGTCGCTAGTTTCGACAATAAAGCGGACGCCGCCGATAGCCGTGATGCCATCAAGGCGAAATACGCTCCTAACTTCCAAGACGCTTGGTTATTGGAGAGAGCTTATTAATTGTAAGCTATCAGAAAAGATAAAAGCGGAAGGTCTCGTTAGCCTGTAAGAAGAATCTTGCAGGTTATCGAGACCATTCTATTTGAAGGAAACATAAGGACATAAAAATAGCCCGACTTCAACAGCCGAGCCACTTTTCACCAATCTAATCTAACTTAACCTAAAACAAAAACCATCTTTTTCTTTTTGCCTTTCTCTTCTTATATCCTAACAACCTTTTTACCTTAAAAACGTAATACCTATTCGAAATTGTATAAACTCAAAACATCTAAACACATATGATATAAACGAATTACTCTTCATAAACAGGCCACGCACCTTCTTTCGTACAAACGAAAGCCGCTGTCTTTACAGCGAAATGATGGGCCTCGCTTAAGGACTTCCCCTTTAAGAGCGAGATGATTAGAGCCCCCGAAAAAGCATCCCCCGCCCCGACCGTATCCGCCACCGTGACCTCCGGCGTGGGCAACGTAGAGATCTCCTCTCTCGTATAAATCGTACTATGGGAGCTCCCCGCAGTCAAGACAAACATCCGAAGGCCGTATTTCTCAATAAACCATAAAGCCACTTCCCTCTCAGTTCCATTCAAGCCGAATAAGTCCCGAAGAACGTTAAACTCCTCATCATTCACCTTCAACACATTCGCTAAGTACAAAGACTCCTCGATCAACTCCTTATCATAGTATCGCTGGCGAAGATTGATATCCAGCAAACGATAAGCGTCTTTCGGCGCAAACGACGAGATCGCTTGTATCGTCTCCCGGGACTGACGGGAACGCTGGGCTAATGTACCGAAACAAATAGCGTCCGCTTTCTCCGCCAAATCAATCGCATCGGATGTAGGCGATATATGATCCCAAGCCACTCGCTCATGAATCGTATAAGTAGGGATACCTTCTCGTAACTCTACCTGAACGGTTCCCGTCGGGTAAGGCACTTTCTCGATCAAATGCTGAATATGATTCTTATCCAACTCATCAACGATCTCTTTACCCAACTCATCATCTCCGACAGCGCTGATAGCATATCCCTCAGCACCTAGGCAAGACGCATGATAGACAAAATTAATCGGGGCACCCCCAGCCTTTTTCCCGGAAGGAAGCATATCCCATAATAATTCTCCAATCCCAACGACAATTGGTTTACGTCTTGATTCAGTCACCTGTTCCATGGTCTTTCTATTAAAAACAACTTTCGTACTTATCGACACCGCAAAAGTATATCATCGTTATAAATACAACGATAACTATAGCTACAAGATAAATCACACAAGTTACATAAAAGATTTATTTCCAAGGGACAATAACAGACGTTACCCGTATGTAACATCTGTACAAGCAGCATCCTTACAAAGACTCTATAAACTCGGTTGGCGTTATATTATAAACCGCCTTAAAGCATTTGGAGAAATAGGCCGGCGAGCCGAATCCCGTGGCATAAGCAACCTCGCTAATCGTTCCGGATCGCTGCTTCAATAGGGCGGATGCCTTTTTCAAACGATAGTTACGCAAAAAGTCCGTAGGGGTAATCCCGGACAACTCCTTCACCTTTCGATATAAATGCACACGAGACAGGCCCAGTTTCTCACTGCCTTTCTCTATACTGAAATCGGGATCGCTATAATTCTCCTCTATTAAAGCGATAAACTTACGCATAAACAAATCATCCAGACTCTCCACCTTCCCTTTTGTCTCGATGGAAAGTCCCGCAGGCGATTGAGACTCTTTCAAGAAAACCTCCCGCAAACGATTACGTTCTTCCAACAACTTAATGATACGTAATTTCACGATCTCGATATTGAACGGTTTCTGGATATACTCATCCGCTCCCCCCTCAAATCCATACAAGCGTTGACTGTCATCCGAAAGAGCCGTAAGCAAGATTACCGGGATATGACTGAGGGCCATATCCGACTTAACCCGGCGGCAAAGCTCGAAGCCATTCATCTCCGGCATCATCACGTCACTGACGACCAGTGATACATTTTCCTTCAATAGAATATCCAAGGCCTTGGCACCATTCTCCGCTACAAGTACATTAAAATTCCCGGACAACTCATGCTGTAAATAAGCTCGAATATCCCAATCATCCTCAACGATCAAGATCGTATAATCATATTTCTTATTCAACGTTTCTTGAACTTGGGATATATCCAAATGCGCTACACCAGAGGACGATTCGGTCGCATTCGACAGAAAGACACAAGATTCATCAAAATGAGATTTACCTTTCGGGATCTGAACGGTAAACGCTGTCCGTTCGCCTTGCTCGCTTTCCACGTGGATCGAGCCTTGATGCATAAGGACAAATTCCCGTGTCAGATGCAGTCCGATACCCGTTCCCGGAGCATAGCTTTGTCCGCTTGTAAAAAAGCGCTCGAATACGGAGGCTAGGTTTTCCGGGGGAATACCCTCTCCATTATCTTCCACCGATAAGACAACCTCCGTCTCCTCCTCCCGCAAACGAATCGTAATCTTCCCCTGCTCCGGGGTAAACTTAAAAGCGTTCGAAAGCAAGTTCGTTAATATCTTCTCCATTTTGTCCGTATCCACCCAAACAAAAAGAGAATCCATTTCATGCAGGAAGGTATAATCAATTCGCTTACTCTGGGCCAGAGTATTAAAATAAGATTTCACCTCTTGGATTAAAAAGACCAAATCCATCTTAGTAACCCGCAATCCCATCTTATTATTCTCTATCTTCCGAAAATCCAGCAATTGGTCGATCACACGTTTCAAGCGTTCCGCATTCTTCTTAACGATGCGGATATCATCCGCAAAAGCGCCTGCCGGGGCATCTTGCGCCATCTTGTTCAGAGGCCCTAGAATCAAGGTTAAAGGAGTCTTTATCTCGTGAGATACATTCGTAAAGAACTGCAATTTCTGTGTCGTGACTTGCTCGATACGCTGGCTTGCTACCGAGAGTTCCTCTTTCTGTTGTTGTACCAAACGATTTCTCTCATTCAACAAATGATTCTTCTGGCGCACTTTACGATTAATATAAACCGTGTAAATAGCGGAACCACCCAACAAAAGCGCCAATATCAAGATAATAATCAAGGAACTATAAAGAAAGTTATATTTCGAGAGCAATTGCGACAAATTCGCACGCTGTTTCTCGATCTGGCGTTGATATTCTACCAACCGGTCTGATTGTAAATAAAGGGTACCGGCGTTGGTCTTATCGATCATAGCGGTGCTTAACGCATACTTTTTCGTATAAGCTTGTCCGCTTAAGATCTGCCAAGCTACCTTAATAGCCACCCCACCACCTGTCGGATAATAAAAAGAGGCATCCAACTTACCCTGCGCAACCGCCTCCACGCCCAAGCCTCCTCCCAAGAGTCCATCCACGCCTATAAATTCCACGTGTCCCACCAGCGACGAATCTCGCTCCTCAATCGCCTCACGGGCCCCTAAGGCCATCATATCATTATGAGCGAAAACGATATCGACATCCTCTATGGAATCCAGCTTCAAGACTTCCTCATAGGCATTCTTCCTGTACCAATACCCATCCAACTCCCGGATCTTCACATTCGGATCAATAGACATCGCATCGACAAAACCTTGATGTCTTTCTGTAGCGGAGGAAGAGCCTCTCCGTCCCCATATCTCTAAAATCGTTGTCTCCTTCTTGATCAAGGAGCTGACGTACATTCCGATCGAGCGACCGATCTCGTAATTATCCGCTCCAATATACGTCGTATATTCATCGCTATTAATTTTCCGGTCCAATATGATAGTGGGAATACCAGCCCTGTACGCCTCAACAGCGACAGGCGTAACAGGCTCGGTCTCATTCGACGATATAATCAGCAAATCCACCTTTTTCTTGATAAAACCTTTTATCTGGCTGATCTGAGTATCATTATCTTGAATGGCATCCATCACGACCAGCTCGATCTCCGGATGATTTAAAGCCTCTACTTCCATATCACGTATCATGGATTGACGCCAAATATCCGTCATCGAGCATTGAGATACACCGATGACATATTTCTTTTCTTTTTTACCGGGTGAACAGGCAAAGCAAAGAATAAGGGATAGCCAAAGCAGGATATAAAGCGGGTTTCCTTTCATGTGGTATATTTAATTCGATCGTTTATTCTACAAATATACGAAAACTATTCCGAAATTACCCCCAAACAAGTCAAGGTATCTTTTAACAACGGGGTAAATCTATGGATACCGATTTCATTCAAATGATCAGCGTCCCTATAGCAAGAATCAGGTAGCGATACAGCCGTATAATTTAAATAAAAGACCGTTTTATCATCCACGTATTCCCGAGCCAAAGAATCCGTCAATTCTCGATAACTCGAAGGAACCCGTTCCATATATTCCGTGGAAACAGGGGCATTGTACAAAATAAGAGACAGATCCCGCTTCTTACATTCCTCTACGATTCGCCCCAACATCTCTTGTTGAAATGAGGATGGCAATAAATAAGCACCCTTATCATCATAGTAATGACGATCGATAATAACGTCTAGTGTTCCCCCGGTCGCCCCTGTGAAAATACGCTCGATCACATTCCTTTTAATCTCAGCTACGCAATTCTTGAACGGAACGCC
Source organism: Parabacteroides sp. AM17-47 (assembly GCF_003434625.1). Classification (NCBI taxonomy): domain Bacteria; kingdom Pseudomonadati; phylum Bacteroidota; class Bacteroidia; order Bacteroidales; family Tannerellaceae; genus Parabacteroides; species Parabacteroides sp. AM17-47. Next base: position 146,795 of record NZ_QTLI01000001.1, on the reverse strand, counting down.
AAACTCATATGAATACATGACCTCCTTACGGGTTACCGGCGAAACAGCCTCCTGTACCAAGGGTCGCAAATCCTCCCGCTCCTTCAGATGGGGATAAATAGACATATAGGCAGGAAACTCATCCTGATAGGAATCATCGGCCACGGTAAACGTGTGATAACCAAACCCCAATATCACGGTTTTCAAATGGGGAAGGTAAGGCGCTTTCAAGCATAAATCGATATAGGTATTGAAATAATTCTCACTGGATTTAGCGTCATTCCTCGATTTCCCCAGCATATCGGCGGATATCGAATGTAAAGGATGGGAATCTCCCAAAATCAATACCTCTACTTCCGGATCACTCTTGAGGCTGGGTACGCTTATATGAAAATAGGAGCGGATCAACAGACAACTAAGCAACCCTAAACATCCTACCACCCCTAAATACCGGAATATAGCTATAAAGAACCTTCTCATACTTATCAGAATTGAAAATAAATGAAACCTTGTGGATTACTGGCGTCGAAACCATAGATGATAATCAGCAATACCGTATAGATAACATACCGAACCGGAAGGCTCAGGTCCTCTATCATCAACCCATGCGCTTGTTTTCGGCCGATCCATTCCACAATGAACATAAGAGCCGTGAAAAAGAAACATTTCTTCAGCAGGAGTTGCCCGAATCCCAAGCCCACAAGTTGAGGAGCCGAGAATAATGAGGCATTGAACATCCGCTCGAGGTACACAGCCGCTTGAGATATATCTTCCGACCGGAACAGAATCCATCCCAATAAGACCAGTAGAAACGTAACTCCCATCTGTGTCAATTCCTTCACAGAGGGAAGGAAACTGTTTTCCGCCACGGAATCTCTATACCTCCTATTTTGACCCAACAATAACAATGGCAGAAACAACAACGCATGATACGCTCCCCATGCCACAAACGTCCAGTTAGCCCCATGCCAGAATCCACTTACCAAGAAAATAACAAGGGTATTCCGGAAGCTCTTCCATTTTCCGACCCGGCTCCCCCCTAGCGGTATATAGATATAATCCCGGAACCAAGTCGTCAACGATATATGCCAACGCCGCCAAAACTCCGCTATATCCCGAGAGAAATAAGGATACTTAAAGTTCTGCATAAGGTCTATGCCAAATAACCGGGCACAGCCGATCGCTATATCCGAGTATCCGGAAAAATCACCGTAAATCTGTATCGTAAAGAAGAAAGCCCCCAGAAACAAGGTACTCCCATCCAACGTCTGGTAATTCTCAAACACACCGTTCACGAACAAAGCGCAGTTATCGGCAACCACCACTTTCTTGAAAAATCCCCAAAGCATCTGGCGTATACCATCCAACGCCAGATCACAATCGAAATTACGAGGCCGGAGAAACTGAGGCAACAAATGGGTAGCCCGTTCTATCGGGCCCGCCACTAATTGGGGGAAGAAACTGATATAAGCGAAGAATGCCACGATATCATGAGTCGCCTTGATTTTACCTTGGTAAACATCAATCGTATAGCTCAAAGCCTGAAACGTATAAAAGCTGATCCCGACAGGGAGCAAGATATTCAACGTCACGTAATCGGCATCCCAGCCCAATAGGTGAAGGACATTTACCAAATTCTCGGTAAAAAAATCAAAGTACTTAAATACACCCAAGATCGAAAGGTTCAGTAAAATATTGCCGGCACTTATCCACTTTTGGACCGACCGGTTGCCAGCGCATTTCTCCAAATAGACTCCACTCAAGTAACTGCATAACGACGTAAACAGGATCAGCAGCAAAAAGCGCCAGTCCCACCATCCGTAGAACAGGTAACTAACAGCTACCACAAATAGATTTTGCCACCGCAAAGACTTGAAAACAAACCAGTAACCAAAGAAAACCAATGGCAGGAATATAAGGAACTCTATGGAATTAAATAACATAAATATTTAATTTTCAGACTCAAGAATATGTATCATCAAGGCGCAAAGATAAGGAATATCAAGCATTGACCAATAAATATTTCGTATATTCGTGGCTCAGAAATACAATAAGATACAGAGATGAAGATAATCAACGAACAATTACTCGACGAGACCCAGGCCAAAGCCTTGCAGTCTCCCCGCCTGCGAATGAACTATAATTTCCATGAGAGATTGGATGATCCGATCAATCGGTTACTGAATGCCATGGAGCCCGGTACGTATTTGCGTCCGCACCGGCATTTAAATCCGGCGAAAGACGAGATCTTCTTGTTGCTACGTGGAAAGGTAGCGGTATTCTTGTTTGACGAGGAAGGGAATATCACGGAGAAAACGATACTGAATCCAAAGGAAGGTGCTTATGGAGCGGAGATCAAGGCCGGAACATGGCACGGGCTTCTGGTACTGGAATCCGGATCGGTTATTTATGAGATAAAGCAAGGGCCGTTCGCACCGCTAGCACCGGAGAACCTAGCGCCTTGGAGCCCCGAGGCGGAAGATACGGAGGGAGTAAAGAAGTATCTGGAATGGCTCGAGAGCCAAATATGATCGATGATACTTTTAGTATAACAAGCTAGCGATCAGCCTCGTATAACAAGAGCTATCCGATGGTTTTAACAATGCCCATTCTAAAGTGTTTACGATGCCCATTGTAAAGACCTTACGATGCCCATTATAAGGAGCTTACAATGGGCATTGTTATTATTTCTGGAAAACCTTCGTCGATTTAATCATCACGTCGTGTAAAGGACGATCGTTCTTATCCGTCTTTACCACGGAGATCTTCTCTACGATATCGAAGCCTTCCACTACCTCGCCAAAGATCGTTACCGAGCCATCCAGATGCGGAACGCCACCGATCGTCTTATAAATCTCACGCCGTTCGGCCGGGATCACTACCGGGCCTAATACCGCCAACGTATCTTCCACCAAGATGGACGCACGGGCATGTAACTCATTCTCCAAGGAATCGGCGGCCAAGGAAGGATCTTGCTTTTTCAGCTCATCCCGGAATTTATAGTACAACCAGTTGCGGCGGATCTCATTGATACGAGCCTCTTTCTCCGCAAGCTCCTTGTCGTCCAAGACTTTCCCTTGCACAAAACAGAACTGCGTACCGGCGGAGGCACGTTCCGGATTCACGGCATCGATCTCTTTTGCGTCGATCAAAGCGCCTTTCTTATTAAAATGATTGGGTAATATCTCGGCGGGAACGGTATAACCACCATCGCCATCCCCATACAAGGCACCCGGCTCATGCGCCTTACTCTCCGGATCACCACCTTGCACGACAAACTCCTTGATAACACGGTGGAAAAGCATACCCTCATACTCGTTCGACTGGCAAAGCTTGATGAAGTTATCCCGGTGAAGAGGCGTATCGTCGTATAGCAGGACGGTGACGTCTCCCATCGTCGTCTTGATTTTCACATATACGGGTTTATTCGGGTCCAAAGGCTTATCCCCACAAGCTACCAACGTGAGCAAGAGCAGGAACAGCGAGAAAATTTGTCGTTTCATACCTGTTTTATTTATCGGATTAAGTAGTTACAAAGCCCGTTATTCCTCCGCATAGATCAACATCTGGCAATTCTTGCAGTCGAAGCGCAAACGCAAGAGCGTTTCCTTATAGCGCAGGAAGTAAGGCTCCTTATAGGGAGACTTCTGCTTCTGGTAAGTAGGGCACCATCCCATACTGTACCGCAGGCAATGTTTCGTGAACATCAAAGGGACATCCTTCCGGGGAGACAACTCGAAAGCGTCTTCCACGGCAGTCACGCCATGTGCCTTATAAAAGGCACCAGCCTTGCTATTGGAGACATTCCCTAAATAGGTCAGACATTTCTCTGGGAAAGGGATTTCCAGAGTCTCGCCTACACACGGCTTTACCGGACGAGCCTCTTCCCTGCGGTAACGAATCCGCCGGGTAGAGATAAGCCTCTCCACCCCTTGCCTACGCATCTCGGCCAATAAAGAAGAAGGGACAAACCAGTTATCGGACATCGCCACGGTGACCTCCACCGCCTCAAAAGGCGTATTTCCCAACTTAGAGAGCTGGGTACGGATATTCTCCGCTTGATCCCGCCGGGCCGGTTCTTTCTCGAACGGCTGGGTAAGCATGATACGGGCTCCTGTCTCGTCTGTCATACTTAACGTGAAGCCAAAGGCGTTATCTTGAAATTCCATCCGGACAGAGAGCTTCCGCTCGGCGGATGGCTTGGATAGCAGTTTATCAAACTCTTGATCGAAATTCCGGTACAAAGGCATCTTCGGACGGATCGCCGGGCGATCCAACGTAAAGATCCGGTTCGCCTCCACACGGTTTACCCGGAAGCCCTCCAACTCCCCTTTCTCGTTGAAGAAGGTAAGCCCGTCTCCGTTATTCAATTGTTTCAGTCCGGCGATCGTGAAAGAGTTTCCTTTCAGTTCCTTCACCGTACCCACCGGCTCCCCCAAGGACTTAGGCGTATCAAAGCTGGTGATATCCTTCGTGCGCTCCTTCCATAAGAAAGGCGTGAAACCCCGGTTGAAGCTTTTCTCCGCCACAGGTTCGAACGTGTAAGTGCTATGCCCGGCCGAGGCACGACGGTATTCCGGCCGACGGGCCAAGATAGCGTCCAGTTTCTTCCGGTACCAAGCCGTTACGTTTTTCACGTAAGATACATCCTTCAAACGACCCTCGATCTTCAAGGAAGAGACACCGGCATCCAACAACTCCTCCAAGTATTCGCCCCGGTTCATGTCCTTCAAGGATAAGAGATGCTTACCCGATACGATCTCCTTCCCGTCCGCGTCGATCAAGCTATAAGGCAGGCGGCAATACTGGGCGCATTCCCCCCGGTTGGCGCTTCGTCCGCTCAAGGCGGCACTCAGGTAACACTGGCCGCTATAGCTTACGCACAGCGCCCCGTGTACGAAGACCTCCAGAGGCACGGTCGTTCGCTCGGCGATCTCCCGTATCTGGTTCAGCGATAGCTCCCTCGCCAATACGACTTGCGTGAAACCTACCTCTTGCAGGAATCTCACCTTCTCCGGCGTACGGTTATCCGTTTGCGTACTGGCGTGCAAGGGGATAGGCGGAAGGTTCAACTGGGTGATACCCATGTCTTGAACGATCAAGGCATCCGCCCCGGCCTCGTAAAGTTGCCAGATCATTTGCTCGGCCTCTGCCAGCTCCTCTTCTTTCAAGATAGTGTTCAAGGCCACGTAAATACGAGCCGAATAGAGATGGGCGTAATCGCAAAGCTGCCGTATATCGTCCAGCGTATTACCAGCGGCGGCACGGGCTCCAAACTTCGGGGCACCGATATACACGGCATCGGCACCATGGTTAATCGCCTCCCTGCCGCAAATCAGATCCTTAGCGGGAGATAACAGTTCTATCGAACGGGGTTCTTTTCTCATTTACAAGCTTCCTAGTTTTTTGATATCTTCCCGGCGGAACGGGGTCTCTTGGTATACGTAATAGTTCAGCCAATTAGTGAACAGCAGGTTCGCGTGCCCCCGCCAACGTACCACCGGGCCTTGCGCCGGATCGTTGTTCCGGTAATAATTACGAGGCTTGTTGATGGGCAATCCCTTCCCCAAATCACGCATATACTCATCATTCAGCGTATAGGGCGAATACTCGGAATGGCCGGTGATGAAGAATTCCCGTCCGCCACGAGCCATCGCCATATAGACGCCGGATTCCTCGCTCTCGGACAATAAGGTGAGCTCGGGCACCTTCATGATATCCTCCCGGCGAATCTCGGTATGACGGCTATGAGGCACGAAGAACTCGTCATCGAACCCCCGGAAGATCGGAACAAACGGTTCCCGGAGCGAATGACGGAAGACACCGAACATCTTGGCCGGCAAATCATATTTAGGCACCCCATAGAAATGGTATAGCCCCGCTTGCGCCGCCCAGCAGATATAGAGCGTGGAGGTAACATGCGTACGGGCCCAATCGAATATCTGCGTGATCTCCTCCCAATAACTAACTTCCTCGAAAGGCATCTGCTCCACGGGAGCGCCCGTCACGATCATCCCGTCGTAGAAATCATCCGCCATCTCATCGAAATCCTTATAAAATTCCTGCATATGCTCGATGGGCGTATTCTTCGGCGTATGTCCCTTGATCTTCATGAAATCAAGTTCCACTTGCAGGGGTGTATTACTGAGGAGGCGAACCAAGTCCGTCTCGGTCGTTATCTTAAGGGGCATCAAATTCAATACGACTACCCGAAGGGGGCGGATATCCTGCTCCGACGCGCGCAAGGAATCCATCACGAAGATGTGTTCCTTCTTCAGCAGCTCGATAGCCGGTAAGTTCTTTTGTAAATTTAATGGCATTTTCTATCTCTGATTATTATATGAGCGCAAAGATAATGAGAATTTTCTCATTATCGCTTATACTTCGCCACCATGATCACGGGGTTATCCTCCTCGTGCATACCCGCGGCGATCTCCTTTAACTTGCCTTTGAGGTGTCCTTCTTGATAGGCCTCGACAAGTTCGGGGGTATTTATCCGCCACGTGAAGGCGATCTCGTCGTTATTGAAGACCGTGAGGTCGAAAATCTCGTCCACGAGATTGGCGATCGGTACTTCTTTCGTGAAATCATCGTTATACAGGACATACTCAGATACTTCCTTTGTCTCCCTATCGTACACCAAATCGGTTCTCATCAACCGATAGTAGGTATCCATCATCGCCAAGTTCAATTCTTTCTTTACGGTCTGCATAAAACAATAGCGATCCGTAACCACACCCGGGAAAAGAAAGATCTCCGGGCTCATGGATTGAATAGAGGGAGTCCTTACGATAAAGGGCTTTAATCCATCAGCGGGCGAATAGGTGTAGACCGTATCGCAAGATGGCTCCGTAAGTAGCCAACGATCCCCGTAAGGGACGATACAAGGGTTATTAACCATACCTATGCCCTTTTCGTCGAACAATACTTGCGACACCTTTTTCTCAAAAGGAATCTCTATCTCTTTCGAGACGCTCCCGTCTTGCTTGGATATGAGCTGGAACAGATTTCTAGGCTCCAAGTCCTCCTCCTTGGTCGTGAAATTGAATGTGCGTCCACTATTGGAATCCTGGACGATGAAATGCTCATTGTCGAAATCATACAGGGAATAAAAAGCGCTAAAATCCGCAAACCCGTCCCCATTGAACTTAAAACGTCGCTTGAAATTGCCGTACAAATCATAGACCAGCACACTGCCATCGGCCCTATTCCCCACGAATATCTCCCCTTTCTCGTCATCCAGATAGACACCGCTCGTTGCGGCATACTCCTCGTTCCCCTGCCCTTTCCGATTGATATGCCGAATAGCCTTACCTTTCCGGTCATAAATAAAGATATCACCATCGACGGCCCACATATTTCGTATGATCATCACATCCTTCCCAATCGCCTGCAACCAGCCTAGCGTCACGAACTCGTCCGTCGTCTCCAACGGAATATATTCCACATCAAAAAGATCTTGCAAGATCAGTTCCTTTTTGGGATAATCTTTCGATACGTCCACCACGATAAGATCCTCTTTCTCTTGGGTAGAAGAGGTACCGCAACCAACCATACCTCCCGTTAATAAAAACATTCCCGCCGCTATCAAGCTCTGTCTCATAATAGTCTTTTCTTTTAGTTTAAATTTAAGGATAAAGGCAAATAACATTCACCCTGTGCAATATAGGGAATTTTTAATGGCTACGCAAAGATTTGTTCGAAAAATTCGTAAATATCTCACTATTTAATGGTTATTATAAATAAGAAAACCAATGGAACCCATCCTATAACTCAATGGGATCTTGTTCGTATTCCATTGAGTTATAGGATGGGTTCCATTGGTTTATAAATTGATATCCATATATCTGCTTTAGGTATAAGGATTAGAAACCTCCCCCTAAAGCCTTATACAGGTATACCACCGACAGCAACTCATCCAGCACGGCATTGTTCAAACCGATCTGGGCGTCCAGCAAACCACGCTGGGCATCCAATACGTCCATGTAGCTGATGACACCGTTGATGTATTGCAGTTGGGCGAGTTCCAGATATTTACTGGCGGAGGCTTCCAGATTCATGCGGGAAGCACGGATCTCCTTCACCTTGCGGACGGTCACGATAGCGTTGTTCACCTCCTTGAAAGCGCCTAATACGCTCTTCTCGTAACTATAGACCTCTTGCTCGTAACGAGCCTTCGCCGCTTTCACTTTCGCCTTGTTCTTCCCCATGGCGAAGATCGGCTGCAACAGGCTTCCGGCAATAAAACCTGCCGGACTCTTCAAGATACTGCTTAACTCATCGCTCTCGAAACCGTAATTACTTGTCAAACGGATCTTCGGGAATAAGTCCGTTTGCGCCACACCCACCTGAGCGTTCGCCGCCCGAAGCTTAAACTCCGCTTGACGCATATCCGGCCGGCGCTCCAGCAAAGAAGACGGTAAGCCGATCGGTAAGGCATCCGGCAGGTGTTGGTCGCTCAAGGAAAGGCCACGGGGGATATCATCCGTATACTCGCCCAACAACATGCTGAGGTCGCTTTCCTTGATCTTGATCTGACGCTCCAGCGAGGGGATCAAGGTCTCGGTACGGGCCAACTCCACTTGGGCTTGGTTGTAAGCCGTCTCGGAAGTAAGTCCGCCCTCATAGCGAAGCTTCGCCAAGCGGACACCCTCACGACGTGCGTCCAAGGTTTGTTGTACGATCGACAACTCTTGGTCCAAGGCGCAAAGTTGATAATAATTGGCGGCTACCTCGGCGATGATGGTCAATCGCAAGGCACGCTGCCCCTCCACGGTCTGCATATAGGAAGCGATGGTAGCCTCGTTCGCCCAGCGGAGGTTACCCCATAAATCCAATTCCCAAGACAAAGTCAACTTCGCCCCAAACTCCGGATCGGGCTTCGGATCATCCCCTCCATAGTTCAAGCGTTCCTTTTGCGCATAGATATTCGCACCCACCTCCGGCAGCATATTCGCGAAAGAGATCCGTTTGGCGGCGATCATCTCCTTCACCTTGGCGGCGGCGATCTTCATATCCTTATTATTATCCAGAGCCTTTTTGATCAAATCTTTCAAGGTCTCATCGGCGTAAAGGCTCTCCCAAGGGATATTCTCCACGGACGCCGTATCGGTCGTATCCGTATAAGCCTCGATCCGGTCCGGCAGGTTCAACTCCGGACGTGCGTACCGCTTTCCGATCTTGCAGGAAGAGAACGCCAGCATAGAAACGACGAAAGCGGCTATATAGAAATTCTTTGTCATCATAATTTTCCGTTTTTGTGTCTCTTTAAAATAGAGGTTACCACTTCTTTCTTTTGAGCGATACGTTCCATCCGCATCTTTCCCTTTATCTTATAGATCAAGACAAAGAAGAAGGGAACCAACACGATACCTACCGTAATCGCCACCAGCATACCGAAGAACACGCCCGTACCGATACTATGGCGGGAAGCTGAGCCCGGCCCGCTAGCCAACACCATCGGAAGCATACCCAACACGAAAGCCAACGAGGTCATCAAGATCGGGCGGAAACGCATCTGGGCGGCATGGATAGCGGCTTTCACCACATCTACCCCGTTATCCACCTGTACCTTGGCGAACTCGACGATCAAGATAGCGTTCTTCGCCGCCAAACCGATCAGGGTTACCAGACCGATCTGGAAATAGATATCGTTCTCCAACCCCGTCACCCAGATACCCAAGTAAGCACCCAACGTGGCGACCGGCAAGGAAAGCAATACGGCGATCGGCACGATCCAGCTCTCATACTGAGCCGCCAAGAACAAGAAGACAAACAAGAATACCAACGCCAAGACAAATCCCGTCTGCCCGCCGGCCTGTTTCTCCTGATAGGAAAGACCACTCCACTCCAGACCGATATTCTCGGGCAGATGCTCCCTAGCGATCCGTTCCATCGCCGCCATCGCCTCGCCCGTACTATATCCCGGGGCGGCTACAGCGTTGATCGAGGCCGTGGTGAACATATTGAAACGCTTGATCGTTCCCGGGCCGGTCGTATATTGGGTCGTGCCCAAGGCGGTCAAGGGAACCATCGCCCCGTCCTTGCTGCGCACGAAGAACAAGTCCAGATTATCCCGGGTAGCCCGGTAAGGCGCCTCCGCTTGGATATATACACGGTAAATACGGTTGAACATATTGAAGTCGTTCACGTACACGGAGCCTAGATAAGCTTTCATGGTCGAGAAGATATCGGACAAAGGGATGCCGAGGAACTTCGCCCGGTCACGATCCACGTCGAAATACAACTGCGGGATCTCGCTCTGCATGGCGGAAGATACGCCTTGAAGCTCCGGCGCCTGCGAGGCGTAATACAGGAAGGTATCCGTGGCGCTTACCAGATTATCCCAGCTAGCGTCTCCCCTAGCCTCCAACTGCATCTCCAAGCCACCGCTCTCGCCCAAGCCCGGGATTACCGGCGGACGGTTCACGTACGACTTAGCCTCGGGGTAATAATAGAATTCCCGGCGGGCATCGGCCATCACGTCCTCTACCTTCATACCGGAGGATTTACGCTCTTCCCACGGTTTCAGGATCACCGTCAGCGTGGCACGCCCTTGGTTCGTACCGACACGGGGACTGCTACCCGTTACGTTCTGCACGTAGGCCACGGCCGGATGATGGTCGAGGAACTCGATCGCACGGTCTGTCACGGCACGTGTACGCTCCAAGGTAGTACCCTCGGGCATCTCCAGCTCTACGGTGAAGAATCCTTGATCCTCCTCCGGGATAAAGCTGGTAGGCAACACCCGGTTCAAGACGAAGATAGCCACCAGTACCATCCCGAACCCTGCCAAGATACGGCGGGGATTAGCGATGGAGATACGCAACAACTTCGTATATTTCTTATTTCCTTTCGCCAACCACAGATTGATCTTACGGAAAATAAACGCTTTCTTCTTATGAGACGGACGCAAGATAATGGCGCACATCGCCGGGCTCAACGTCAAGGCCACTACCGTGGACAACAACACGGAAACTACGATCGTAACGGAGAACTGACGGTACAACTGCCCCGTGATACCTCCCAAGAAACTCACCGGCACGAACACGGCGGCCAATACCATGGAGGTAGCGATCAAGGCGCCGGATAATTCCCGCATCGCCTTATGCGTAGCCTCACGGGCGGTCACACGTTCCTCGGCCATGATACGCTCCACGTTCTCCACCACCACGATAGCGTCGTCCACCACGATACCGATCGCCAAGATCAATCCCAGCAAGGTAAGCATATTCAACGAGAAGCCGAAGATCAACATGAAACCGAACGTTCCGATCAAGGAGATCGGGACAGCGATCGTCGGGATCAAGGCCGCACGCCAATTCTGCAACGAGAGGAACACCACGAGAACGACCAAGAAGAGGGCCTCGAACAAGGTCTTATACACCTCGTGCACGGACTGGGAGATATACTCCGTCATATCAAACGGGAAATTATACTCCAAGCCTTCCGGGAAGTTCTTGCTGATATCCTTCATCGCCTCTTTCACCTTCGTGGCGACCTCCAGAGCGTTCGCTCCCGGCAACATATAGATACCCAAGATAGCGGCGTTCTTCCCGTTGATCCCACTCTCCGTAGAATACGAGGAAGCCTCCAGCGATACCCGGGCCACGTCGCTCATCCGGACGATCGAGCCATCCGGGTTCGCCCGCACCACGATATCCTCAAACTCCTTCACGGTGGACAAACGTCCCGGGGCCGTGATAGGCAAGGTGACATCCACGTCCAGCACAGGTTGCTTACCCAGCTCGCCCGCCGCCGATTCCCGGTTCTGGTCTTTCAAGGCATCCTGCAAGTCCTTTACCGTCAATCCCATATTGGCCAACCGATCCGGATACACCCAGATCTGCATACCGTAATAACGACTACCGATATTCGATACACGGCCTACGCCCGGGATACGGCGCAATACGTCCAACACGTTGATCGTGGCGAAGTTACTCAGATAGATCTCGTCAAACTTCGGATCGTCGGACATCAAGCTCAAGGTCATCAACTGGCTGGGTGCCTGCTTCTCGATCGTGATACCATTCTGGATCACCTCGGCGGGCAAACGACTCTCGGCCAGTTTCACACGGTTCTGGATCTCGACAGCCGCCAAGTCCGCGTCGGCGGATACATCGAAGGTCACCGTAATATTCAAGCTACCCGAGTTCGAGCTACTACTTTGCATATAAATCATGCCGGGCGTACCATTCAGCTCCTGCTCGATCGGGGTAGCGACCGCTTGAGACACTGTCAGGGCGCTCGCTCCCGGATACGTGGCGCTGATCTTCACCACGGGGGGCGTAATCTGCGGATACTGGTCCACAGGCAACAATGCCAGTCCGATGATTCCGACAATCACGATCAGGATCGATAAGACGGTCGAAAAGACAGGACGGTCTATAAAGAATCCCGGTTTCATTGTTCTTCCTCCTCTCTAAGCGCTTGGATAGCCTTCTCGTCGCCGGCCTCTACCGCATGTACCTTCACGCCCGGTACCAATTTATGATAACCCTCTACCACTACTCGCTCGTTCTCGCCCAAGCCTCGTTCGATCACGACCTTGTTGCCGATCTCCGGGCCGGTCTGCACGAAACGCTTCTCGGCGATATCGTCCCTACGGATGATATAGATGAACGCACCTCCTTTCTCGATCGAGAGCGCTTTCCGGGGAACGACGATCGAACGCTCTCGGACATCCAGCAGGAGCTTCACTTTCGTGAACTGTCCGGGCAATAATTTCTGGTTCGGGTTGGATAGTTCCGCACGAACGCCAAACGTACCGGTCTTCGGGTCCACCAGCGGATCGGCGAAGTCCACGATACCTTTTACCGGGTATTCAGAGTCATCCGCCAAGGTAACCGTCACGGTAGGCTGCCAAGAACGGGTCGTGTCCCGCTCGCCAAATTTCACGTTACGACGCTCGGCACGCAGGTAATCCAAGGCGGTCATCTTAAAATCGACCAATACCGTGTCGCTCTTCACGACAGCCGCCAATTTCGAATTGACACCCGGGCCCACCAAAGCGCCCACATCCACGAAACGCTCACTGATATACCCGGACAGCGGCGAGGTCACTACCGTATAGCTCAACTCCATCTCCGCTTGATCCAGATCCGCCTTGCTCATGGCGATATTCGCCTCGGCGTCTTCCAGAGCGGCCGTGGCGTTATCCAAATCCAGCTGGCTGGCGGCGTGTTGCTCGTACAACGGTTTCAGGCGTTCCACATCACGCCGGGCCTTGGCCGCTTGGGCTTGGCTTTTCTTCAGTTGGGCTTTCGCCTTCTCTACCCTAGCACGATATTTATCGGGATTAATCATAAACAGGGGCTCATTCTGCTTCACCCGTTTACCTTCCTCAAACAACATTTTCTCTAGGAATCCCTCCACACGGGCATGTACCTCGACAAAGCTGGCGGCACGGATACGTCCCACGTACTCACCATAAATCTGCACGTCTTCTTTTGAGGGTTTGTCTACGATCACGATGGGCAATTGCTGCTCTTCCTTATGGTGGCAACCCGTCATCGCTACTACAAGGGCTATCAAGATAACCTGTACTTTTGCCAATCTTTTCTTGCTCATTCTACCTATATAAATTACTTATGTCACATTTGTCATTTAAGAAAGAAAGAATCATTCCATTTTTCTCGAGGACATCGATAATTAACGTTACTTCACTTAATAACAAACCGTATAGCGTTTATGTTAACATTTATACTAAAATTAGGGCATATCCAACTGGGGAATAAATCCACAACCAGCCGGGAAAGTCTACACTTAAAAATAAAAATCCCTTCGAATGAAATGCTTTTTCCATCCGAAAGGATTTCACAGATACCAGATCTTCATCTATTATCTTATTGATCAACCGACAACGCTTTCCACAAATTATCGTCCGGTACGGGAGCGACAATTCGCACGTTCTCTTTTGAAACCGGATGGATAAACTCCGCGCTACGGGCGTGCAAGCTAATGCCTCCATCCTTATTGGAACGATCGAAACCATATTTCAGATCCCCCTTGATCGGACATCCCATCTTCGCCAACTGACAGCGGATCTGATGGTGCCGCCCCGTCTTCAAATCGATCTCCAACAGATAATAATTATCCGAATGGGCGATCAATTTATAACGCAGGATAGCTTTCTTGGCATTCGGCCGCTCGGTATCGTAAGCGTAACTCTTATTTTGCTTCTCGTTCCGCACCAGCCAATCCACCAACTCACCCTCATCCTGCGGGGGACGGCTCTTGACGATCGCCCAATACGTCTTGCGCACCTCACCGACACGAAACATCTCGTTCAAGCGAGAAAGGGCCTTGCTCGTCTTGGCGAAAATCACGACCCCGCTCACCGGACGATCCAGACGGTGCGTGACACCGACAAAGACATTCCCGGGCTTGCAATACTTCTCCTTCAGCCATACCTTCAGCATCTCCGAGAGAGGCTTATCGCCCGTCTTGTCGCCTTGCACGATCTCACGGCAGGTCTTATCTACCGCTATAATATGATTATCCTCGTAAATAACCTCCATATTACATGTTCATACCGCCGTCAACCTGAATAACCTGTCCGGATACATAAGAAGACATATCCGAAGCCAAGAAGGTAGCGATATTAGCCACATCCTCCACCGTACCGCCACGGCGCAAAGGAATCTTCTTGCACCACTCGGCACGTACCTCGTCAGACAACTGAGCGGTCATATCCGTAATAATGAATCCCGGGGCGATAGCGTTCGCACGGATGCCACGAGAACCCAACTCCTGAGCGACAGACTTAGCCAAGCCGATCATACCGGCCTTGGAAGCGGAGTAGTTCGCTTGTCCGGCGTTGCCATGAACACCTACGACAGAAGACATATTGATAATGCTACCCGCACGTTGCTTCATCATGACCGGGGTACAAGCATGGATAAAGTTGAAAGCGGACTTCAAGTTCACGTTCAACACAGCGTCCCATTGTCCCTCGCTCATACGCATCATCAAGCCGTCTTTCGTGATACCGGCGTTGTTCACCAAGATATCGATACGTCCGAAATCCTTTACGATCTCGGCCACCACGTTATGAGTCTCCTCAAAGTTAGCGGCGTTAGAAGCGTATCCTTTCGCCTTTACGCCCAAGGCCTCGATCTCGGCCTGTGTAGCCAAGCCATTCTCATCGATCACTAGATCCGTGAAAGCGATGTTAGCGCCCTCTTGGGCGAACTTCAAGGCGATAGCCTTACCAATACCACGAGCGGCACCTGTTACGACAGCCACTTTACCTTCTAATAGTTTCATATTACTCAAATTTTTTAATATCAATGTTTAATCAAGCAAGCTCCCGTTGAATAGCCACCGCCGAATACCGTGATAGCGATCAAGTCGTCTTTCTTGAAATTCTTATCGTTCTGGGCATATACCAAGGCCGAGCTTACGGAACCCGTATTTCCCAGCTCCTCGATATTGTGCAAAAATTTCTCGTCCGGCAAGTTCAATTGCTTGGCGATATTCGCCATGATACGCATATTCGCCTGATGGCCGATGAAATAAGTAAGGTTATCCAGCGTATAACCGTTTTTCTCCAACAAATGAAGGACATTCTTAGGCATATAGGTACAAGCTTGGATAAATACGTCACGCCCCTCCGGCATCAAGATACCGCCGTCACGAGGACGCAAGTGAACCGCCTCCATCGCTTTCGACAAATGGCCGAGACCTTGCGTGTAGACCTCTACGATCTCAGCGTCACCCTCACCGATCCGCTCCTTGGAGATAAAGAAAGCGGCGGCGGCATCACCCCATAAATGGCCCGCCTTCGGGTCTGTCTCATTATAATAAGCGGAGTTCTTATCAGCGGAAAGCACCAAAGCCTTGGAAGCCTTCCCCATGGCGAAATATCCCTCCACAACCTCCAAGGCGTTCAAGAAAGAAGAACAAGCCGAGGATAGATATAAAGCTTTCGCGTCAGCGATAGTATACTCATGTTGAACCGTATGCGCGGCTGTCGCAACCGTATCATAGGGAGAATACGAAGCGGAGACGATCAAGTCTACCTCCGTGATATCGTAAGGCAATTTGGGAAGAGCGTCCTTCACGGCCTCAAGGCTCATGGTATTGATATTCTCCCCCTCTTTCGCTTTCGAGCGGGTATGAATTCCCGTCCGTTGCTCAATCCACTCACTTGTCAACCCGCTCAATTCAAGAAAATGTTGGTTATCTACCCGTTCTTCAGGCACATAAAACCCTGTCGCATTAATAAACATTCCTTAGTGTCTTTGATTTACTTAATCTTTATTCCGTTGAATATTAAATTCATCACATTGTCTCTACGTTTAATCCGCTGGCTGATATTATCACCCATGATCCCCCGGATATAGGGCACCTCCAGCCCTTTCAAGGCATGATGGAGCACGAGGGCGGTAATGTCCGTGTCCGGCATGCTGAATATACCCTCCTTCACGCCATCGTCCAATATTCCCTTTATGATCTCCACTTCCCGAAGGTCGAAGCTCTTACGTACCTTCTCCACCCGCCATATATCACGGAAGAAGGTAGCCCGCAACGTACCGTTCCGAAACACCAACGCCTTTACAGCGTCCAAGCGGCTATAGATAAACGTCAGCAGCTTCTCGTCCGCCGGCAGATCCTTGCTGGCCACGTCCACCAGCATCTTATGAAGCTGGTCCAGCTCCGACTCCACTACCGCCAAATAGATCTCGTTCTTGCTTTTAAAGTACGTATAAAGCGTACGTCTCCCCTTACGAGATGCCTGTGCAATATCGTTCATCGTTGTGTTATCAACCCCCATGCGGGCAAACAATTGTCTGGCCACATCCACCAACATGTCACGTGTTTTAGAAACTGTCATCGGCATTGTATTGCACATTTTGATTAAAACTGTGCGCAAAGTACTTAAAAAAGATCGTATCTACCAAGTATATTAAAAAAAACTTGCAATAAATTTGTTTTGTAAGAAAATATCCCTACCTTTGCACTCGCAATCAAGGAATGATAGCAACTATATCGCGGAGTGGAGCAGTGGTAGCTCGTTGGGCTCATAACCCAAAGGTCGTAAGTTCGAGTCTTGCCTCCGCAACTAAGAAAAGCCTTCCGGTCTGTGACCAGAAGGCTTTTCTTTTTTCGTAACCCAATGGTTTACGGGGTGGGAATCATTGAGTTTTTCCCGCAATCCATTGACTTACGTACCGTAAACTATTCGCTTACGCCCAACAAGTCATAGGCTTACGTCCGGGGGCTCTTATTGGTTTCCCGGACGTAGGTTCTACAGTTCCTATCTCAAGGCAGGCAAGATATATTTCCATATCAAGTTGATCTCGGCCTGCATATCGCCGATATTCGCCGTCATGGCGATTACCGCATCTTGCTCGGGCAATATAATAATGTATTGTCCATTGGCTCCATCGGCACGAACGGCGTTATGGCGGCAACGCCACATCTGGTAACCGTAGCCTTGTAACCAGTCGCTATCTTTCGGCTTCATCTTCAAGTTCTCCGGTCTCATACCAGCGGGCAAAGAGGCTATCTTGGAGGTGGTGGCTTCCTCTATCCAGCTTTCGGGGAGCAATTGCTTATCGTTCCATTTTCCCTTTTGCAGGAAAAACTGACCCATTTTCGCTAGATCCTCGGTCTTGAGATACAAACCCCAACCGCCGCAATTGATGCCTTGGGGACTCTCTTCCCAAGTAGCGCCGACGATACCCAGCGGACGGAACAGACGGGGATAGAGATAATTGATCACCTTCTCCCCCGTCACCTTCTGGATGATAGCGGAAAGCATATACGTGCCGAGGCTGTTGTATACGAAATAGGTTCCCGGTTTATGTACCAACGGCGCCGAGAGGAAGAGCTTTGCCCAATCGGCCTTCTCGTTCCCCTTCTGCCGTACTAAAGCGGTGGGATCGACATCATGGCCGGAGGACATGGTCAATAGGTGACGTATCTCCAGCTCTTTCAAGTAAGGGCTTACCTCGGCCGGTAATTGGTCGGGGAAGAAGGAGATCACCTTGTCCGTGACCTTCAATTTACCCTCCGCGACGGCAAAACCGATAGCCGTAGCCGTAAAGGTCTTGCTAACGGAGTTCAAGACATGCGGCGTATGGCGGTCGCCCTCACCCAGCCATTGCTCCTTTACGACCTTTCCATGCTGGAGGATCATGATACTATGCAAGTCTTGATCCGCCTTTTTCACCGCCCGCAGGTAATTGCCAAACGCTTTATCCAAGGTTTTCGAGGCTTCCGCACGAGGGAGTTCCTTGGTCAGGTCGTTATAGCTGATCAGGTCTATGTTCTTATCCTTCAAGGCTTGCTTCACCTTCGGACTGGTAAAAAGATCGGTCACGCCTTGACGGTCCATCGCCACGTTCTCGTAGCCGATATGCCCGACGGTTTTCATCTCCTCGTTATCCAAGGCCGGGTGATCCAAGAACATATAGCGTTTACCGGGTTCCAGCTTATCCAACATCCGGATGAAACTGGCCTCCTTCTCGGCCGGAGTCTTGGAGGCTCCATCATACCCGGAATAGGTGAAATCGTATTCCTGCATCGCCTCTACCCGATCCACGACCGGCAGATGATATTCCTCGGACAAGCGGCGCATCAACTTCACCACCTCCGGATCGAAACCGGTCGATCCCATATGACCGGAGATATGGCTGATCTGGGGAATGTTCTTCAAGGCCATCTCTATCTGGGCCCGAGCCTCCTGCTCGATCTCGGCCAAGCTCCATGTATTCTCCAGAATGGCCAGACCCGGGTAGGCGGGATTCGGAGACATCATCGGCAAGAAATAGCCATTGCTATCGGTCAAGCTGGGACAATGCGTCAGCGGACGCCATTTCACGTTATCCCATTCGCTGGTAAACGTCAGGTGAAGCCCGACATCTATCCCCGGGTTCTCCCTCAACAGCCGGGCGGCCTCGGGGAACCACGAGGTGACAACCATAACCTCTATACAGGTCTCCACCCCATTCTTATACCCTTCCATACACGCTATATTGGCGGAACGGAACGACCCCATGTCATCCGCACGGATGATCAGGCGGGGATTCGTGGCAGGCTGGCTGAATGCCGGCCACGTAGCGGCGAACAACAGGCAGCCGCAAAGGATTCTTTTTACATTTGAAGTCTTCATGATATTGATAAATAAGTAACATCTTTTCTATACTTGGGGATGGACCACACAAAAGGTGCCGGAAGATTTGCTCACCAACTTATCGTCGCAATAAATCTCGCACTCACAAAAATGTATATTCCGTCCCGCCTTGATCACGGTACCCTTGGCGATCAGCTCATTACCCCAAGCGGCCCGTAAGAAAGACATTTTCAACTCTGCCGTCAGCACGTCTTTCTCCAGCGGGGTCATCGTATAGGCGGCGAAACCGGCGATCGTATCCGCCAAAGCAGCCAAGACACCCCCATGCGTCACGCCGCTATATTGTCTCTGCTCGTCATGCAAGGGCATATGCGCCTCTACACGACCTTCCTCGATAACCGTGAAGTCGATCCCCAGAAAATTCACATAAGGATTCGTCTTCGCACGGTTAATCAACTTTTCTTTTATTCTCTCATCCATATCTTTTCCTTTAACGAACCGTTATCTTACAATCATCCAGATTATCGATAATGGCGAGGCTCTCCACACGTATGCCCTTTTCACGCAGCAGGTTCCCGCCATCTTGAAACGCCTTCTCTATAATAAAACCCATACCCTCGATCACGGCTCCCGATTGCTCCGCCAACTCGACCATTCCCATGGCGGCGTTTCCGTAAGCCAAGAAATCATCGATAAACAGGATATGATCCTCCGGAGTTAAGAAGTTATTGCTGATACATACCGTATAGTCACGATCCTTCGTGAAGGAATGGACCACGGTAGAGAGCATGTTCTCCATCGTCTTCGGTTTCTTCTTCTTTACGAAGACCACCGGCAACTGCATGATATAACCCACCATAATGGCCGGGGCGATACCGCTCGCCTCGATGGTCACGATCTTGTTTATCTTACGATCTTGAAAACGACGGATAAATTCCTCGGCGATCTTATACATCAACATCGGGTCCATTTGATGGTTGATAAAACTATCCACTTTAAGGATACCGCCGGGATAACAGCGGCCGTCTTGCAAGATGCGTTGCTTCAATAATTCCATAATTTGTTATTCTGTTTGATCTTCTTTTACACGTATAAATAAATTCGCCAGAATGGCCGTCAAGCCACCCGTCGTTATGCCGGAGGAGAAAATGCCACGGATCACTTGAGGAGCGGCCCCTAGAATATCCGGCATCAGCTCCACCCCCAACCCCAAGGACAAACTAACCGCCAACACCAACGTGGCCTTCCGGTTGATATCTTGGGCGGCGATAATACGGATACCTGCTGCCGCCACCGTACCGAACATCAGCAGGGTAGCTCCTCCCAGCACCGGATCGGGCATCAAGGAGAAGATAACGCCGACAACCGGGAATAATCCCAACAGGATCAGCATACCCGCGATATAATACCCCACGTACCGGCTGGCGACTCCCGTCAGCTGGATGATCCCGTTATTCTGGGCGAAGATAGAGTTCGGGAAAGAGTTGAAAATTCCGGAGATAAATGAGTTCACCCCATCCGCCAGCACCCCGCCGGAGACTCGCCTCAGGTAGCCTTCTCCCTCGATCGATTTCCCCGATATCATCGAGTTGGCCGTAATATCCCCCGTAGCCTCGATCGCCGTGATCAGATAGATCAAGGCGATCGCCACGAATGAAGAGATATTAAAATCCAATCCATATTTGAAGGGAACCGGGATATTAAACCCTCTCAAACTCTGCGAGGAGACAGCCTCCATATCCACCATTCCCATGGCGAAAGCGATCGCGTAACCGATACACAACCCCAGTACGATGGAACTCATCCGCAAGTACTTGTTCTTACAACGATTGAAGAACAAGACACTCAACAAGACGCACACAGCTACCCCGATATTACGCAAACTACCGAACGTACCGTTATCCATAGCCGTATACCCACCGCCGCAAGCGACCACTCCTACCTTGATCAGGCTCAAGCCGATGAGCAACACCACGATACCCGATACCAAGGGAGTAATCACCGAGCGCAGATACTTAAAAGTACGGCTCACGATCATCTCTACCGGAGAGGCGGCGATACAAACGCCGAAAATAAGGGGAAGCCCTCCCGCCAAACCAGCCGTGATAATCGGGCCGATAAACGAGAAGCTGGTGCCTTGGATACATAGCAGCCCCGCCCCGACCGGTCCTAATTTACGACATTGAACGAATGTGGATACCCCGGAGGCGAACAGGGCCATGGAAACCAAGAAGCCGGTCGTCTCCAGATCCAGTTTCAGCGCCCCGGCGATAATCAAGGGAGGTGTTATGATCGCCACGAAAATAGCCAGCAGATGCTGGATGGCGGCAAAAAGCGTCTCTTTCAAAGGCGGACGGTCATCGATCCCGTAAATCAAATCCGTATTCATCCTGTCTCTTATAGTTTCAAGTCTAATAAGGTCTCCCCTTTTGCGTTCAACACTCGTACACTCATCTCGTCTCCTTTCTTCCGCAATACCATCACCGTAGCCGAATCGAGCTTATACCCCCCGCCTACGATCACCGGGAAGTTGTTTCCCAACGAGTCTTTCGGGTGGAAGGCGTATTGATGCGTATGGGCGGATATATTCACGTTGAAAGGGGCTTTCGCCAACAGGCTTCCCCAAAGCTCCGGACAAGGCTCATAGGCATCCCCGTTTCCGTAGATAGGGATATGGTTCAATAAAACCCGCTTCGAGGCTTGCTTAAACTCCTTGCCGCTCAATTCTTTCGAGAGGAAATTCACTTGATCTTTCCGGAGACCGGTGAAATCGTTCAGGCCATAATACACCCATGTGCTATCCGGTTTATCCTCGCCGCAATCCAGCATGACGAAACGGGTATCTCCCCAGTTGAACGCCCCATACGTCTTATCGCCCACATAGTCAAACAAGGCACGCAGGCCGATCGAGTAAGCGTTGCGTATCTCGTGGTTGCCTCTAAGGAAGAAAGCGGGTACATGACTGGCGCCCACCTTCCCGCATAAATAAGCCAAATGATACAAAGCTTCTTTCTCATTGGCGGGATCGTCTATACAATCCCCGTTAAATACCACGAAATCATAAGGGATATCACGCACTTGCCCGTATAAGGCGTCTAGGGTCGGGATATGCTTATGCAGGTCGTTAAAGATCAAGGCCGTGAAATCCTTTTGGGATGCGGAAGGGACCTTGAAAGTGTAGAACGGGGATACCGCCGTCTCGCCAAACTCTTTCTTATAGGCTTGGTAAAGCATGATTTCCTGCGAGCATACCCGGTAGTAATAGGTTTGCCCCGGTCGTAGGTCCGTCAGCCGAATCTTATTATGCAAGCCGTTGCATATCACTTGACCGTCCACGATGGTGCGGGCCTTCTTCAAATTCAGCGTGTCCGTACCGTATTCTACCCAACTATACGTAGGGACACGGGTCTGCCACATCACCGTTATGCCGCCCTCCGTAGGATTTTGCAGATAGGGCACCGCATAAAAGATCTCTTCCGGCCTGGCCTTCAAGCGAACCTCCGTTACGACCGGGCGATGATCCGATGCCACCGCCTCTTCGGGAACCCATGCGGACAAACGGGTAAAGGGCTGTCCATTCTTTACATAACCCGCTATATAGTCCAAACAGCTATCCGGCGTGGAAGCCGGGAAGGTAGCCTGTTTAGGATTGCTCAACAACTGGAAATCCTTGCTGATTTCCGTGATAAAGGGGGAATGCGCCGTAGCGTTCCAATCCCCGGCGATAAACAGGGGTTTATGCGCGGAAGCGGCTTCCCGCCGAAGGATCGGCAAGGAGAGCATCCGGTCTTCCGGCGTCAAGGAAAGGTGCGTGCAGCAGAAGATATATCTCTCAAACTCGACCCATAGCAAGACCCGTTCCTCCTCCCGTCCGGGAAGGGCGATATAGCGGTAGCTCACCGGCTTCTCCTTGCTCAGCATACCTACTCCGTATTTACCGCCATCAAAGTCGATGGCCGGGGCGTAGGTAGGGAACATCAGGGTGCGTTCTCCCAACGTCCGGAGCACGTCGATCCCGCCGCTTCTTCCGGTCACGCTATCTACCTCCTGTACGGCGACTACATCGGGGGCTACCTTACGTATAGCCTCCGCTATACGCCCGAGGTCCGTCACCTCATCCATGCCCCTTCCGTTGCGGATATTATAGCTCATGATACGCAACGTATTCCGCTCGGCATCGCCGCTTTGCTGGGCCAATGCCTTATTTATGGGCAAGCATCCGATCAGGACGATCGCCCAAATAAACCATTTCCTCATAGGATTCGATCTAATGTTTATATTCATTTTATATCTATACCTTAACCGAATATCTCTTTCAATGACTGCTCGAACTCAGCGATATCCTCGCCGGAAGTATCCCAAGAGGTAACGAGACGGGCCTCGTTGATCTCCTCGTTCCACATATAGAAGAAATATTTATCTTGCAACTTCCTCAACGCCTCGGCAGGGATCGTGAAGAAGAGCTGGTTGGACTCGATCTTCTGCGTAAAATGAATCTCCGGGTATTGTCGTAGCACGTCCGCTAGCTTGGCGGCGCTGATATTCGCTTTCATGGCGTTCTCCAACCAGAGGTTATTTTCCAGATAAGGGATGAACTGGGCGGAGAGATAACGTAGCTTCGAGGCTAGCTGGGCGGATTGCTTCCGGTAAAATCGCAGGTTCTCCGTGATCTCCGGGCGGAACGAGACCACGGCCTCTCCCATCATCATACCGTTTTTCGTGCCTCCGAAGCTCAAGATATCCACGCCTGCGTCTACAGTCACTTGGCGCATCGTGCAATTCAGGTAAGCGCAGGCGTTCGCCAAGCGTGCTCCGTCCATATGCAGATACATATCGTACGAATGTAAGAGATCGGCGATCGCTTTCACTTCCTCTATCGTATAGATCGTACCTAATTCCGATACTTGGGAGATATAAACGGCCTTGGGTTGCGAATGGTGGCAAACCCCGAAGTTCTTCAGATGGGGACGGATCAATTCCGGTGTCAGCTTACCGTCCGTCGTAGGGATCGTGACGATGGCGCAACCGGTCATCCGTGCGGGAGCACCACATTCGTCTACGTTGATATGGGCGGTCTCGGCGCACAGGATGCTATTAAACGGACGGGTTACGGCTTGCAGGGCCACGGAGTTCGCCCCCGTCCCGTTAAACACGAAAAAAGGAGAAGCATCCTTGCCGAACACTTCTTGTATCTTACTCGTAGCGGCCTCTGTCCAAGGATCATCACCATATCCAACCGCATGATTATCATTTGCCTTGATGATCGCATCCATTACCCGGGGATGCACGCCGGAATTGTTGTCACTAGCGAAACTTCTCATCTTTAAATCTGATTTTTCGCCAAAAGTACGGATTTAAGATGAGAATGAGGATATCTTGAATTGTTTTTATTTCATATCAACGACGTTGACGGATGCACATCTCCAACCGCCCGGGACTTTGTCTGCAATCCCAAACAATCAAGACCTCTATTGTACAAGACTTGATTTCATAAAATAAGGCATAGTTACCAGATAGCACATAACGGATATTCTCATCCTCTGTCTTGATCCCCATACGAGGAGAAGAAAGGATTAAACGCATTATCGCCCTAAACTCTCCTAATAATTTAGTGCTGTACGTTTTACTCTTATTACGTTTATTATAATAGTCAAAAATTTCGGTCATATCATTCAAAGCTGATTGAGACCAAATCAACTTTCGTTTACCCATCGC
This sequence comes from Parabacteroides sp. AM17-47, assembly GCF_003434625.1. Taxonomy (NCBI): domain Bacteria; kingdom Pseudomonadati; phylum Bacteroidota; class Bacteroidia; order Bacteroidales; family Tannerellaceae; genus Parabacteroides; species Parabacteroides sp. AM17-47. The sequence goes on along the minus strand of NZ_QTLI01000001.1, from coordinate 122,020 downwards.
TCCATATATCTATCCAGTCCTTCATCTTCAATAAAACGCCCCTCCGAGATATCTTCTCGCGCATGCTTTATGGCAACCTTTACTTCCGGCGAGAAGCGAAGGGCTTGCCTTTCCTCCATCCTATCAATCAAGCTCTTGATACGATGTAACAAATCATCATCATTTATGAGACTGAGCCGTTGTATCAATGATAATTTCAATTCCAATGTTCCCATAATCTTCAATCCGATTTAATTTCCCATAGTAAGGTTACAAAGATAAATAGAATAATCCATACCGCACGTTATTTTACCTGAAATTGTTCCGTCGCATAGAGGGCCTCGCCGGTTTGGGTCAGGCCTTCGATGGTGATGGTGAAATCACCGGTCAGGTCGGAGGTGGTAAAGGGGATGGATATAGAGGACTCGCCGGCTGTCCGGATATCGGGTCGCCAAAGTAAGGTATGGCGGAAATCCGGAACAGGAGATCGCTTCTCGGCCTCTGTCCGGTAAGCGGGCATATAGAAGATGCGCTGGGCTTGCGTGCCCTCATAATCAAAGAACTGGGTGGAGTTATCGACTACCAGACCCGGGTAATTATGCTCATAAGAGGAGAAGGAGGCGATACCGTCGAATATCTGCCCACCGAATACGTACTTACCTTTATACACATCGATCTTCCGGATTTTTAGGGGATCGTACTTAAAAATGATCTCGTGATCGACGATGGGGATACCATCTAGTAAAACCAATGAGTTACCGATCGTATACCCGATTCGCTCCTCGGTCAAGACAGCCAGCCGGCGAACCCCATCCATCTTACGGAAGCGGAGGCCGGGGATAAACTCGATCACGACTTCCTCCATCGTCGTGAAACGGGTGTACTCATCCAAAAGATAACTCCAATCCGGTTGCCACTGGAACCAAGGCTTCTCCGCTTTTTCCCGAACCAAGGAATCAGACCGGTAAGCATGCAACACCTGTAGCCCCACGCTCCGCTTCACCAACTCATCTTGCCAAGCGGGATTCAATCTCAAGGCGGGAAGCTCCTTCTCCGGATGCGTAGCGTAAGGAGATTCGATGTCCACCCGGTAGCGAGAGGAGGAAGGGGATAAAGCCACCGTCACGATCTCGTGCGTCCCAGATATATGTTTCGTAAAGAAAGTCACCTCCCCGGCAGCGCCCAGTTGCCCCCCGAAAAGGCGGATCTCCCCCCCGGAAAAGCCCAATAAAGGCCTCACCGCCTCTTTAGACGAAGGTTCGCCCGTAGACAGATCGATCACTTTCCCCGTCAGGATCGGCCCCTCGTATTCCGCCAAGAATTTACGATCGGCAGGCGATGATCTCGTAGTAGGCATGCTTTGTTTCCAATCAACGATACCGCTCCGGGCGGAAGGTTTATACAAGTCGATCCCGGCGATAGAGACCGATAGGGTCTGTAGATCCGGGGGCAAGCCGTTTATCCGGATCTCCCCCCCTGAACGGGTATCATAGGTCATACGGTCCGGCGATACGGAAACCGGGCCCTCTCGCCTCGTAAAAGAGTAAGTGGGCAATAAAGTATCCGTCAGCAGGGCCTCGTTCGTCACGAAGGTGTTCACCACCGTCAGCGGCTTCTCAAAGAAGACCTCCTCCCCCTCGTTCCGCATATAACGGGTATAGGCCACCAGCCGGTAGTTTCCGGTCGGCAAGGTAGACGGCAATTGCAGGCAACCATTCCCTACCCCCTTCTCCAGCACGAGTCGGGCTTGCACGACCGCCGAGGCGCTATCCAGAAGCTCCACATACCCGACCTTGCTCACGTCGGACAACCGTTGGTCCAAATCCGTGGCAATGAATTTCATCCATACAAGCTCGCCCGACAGATAAAATTGCTTATCCGTTTGCAGATAAACCCGCTCTCGCAATTCCCCTGCGAGAACCGTTTGCCCCGCCCATAAGAGGCAGAGGAGCGACAAGATCCATTGTTTTATCATAGACTTCTCCATAGCAACTAAATTATAAATGACTGGTAGGCCACCAAGAGGGCTTCTGTTTCGAACCAAAACGGCCGCAATCCATACAACGTTTCAGCGCATACGTATTACTCGCCGCATTCATCGGATTATAGGAAACATATCCGTAATCCGGATTATTATCATATTCCGATCCCTGTACGATCGTGCTTGCGCAGCCCGTAACCTCGGCCTCATATACCTTCTCTATCTCCGGAAAGAAACGCTTGAGGCGAGTCACTGTCGCTACTTCCACGAAACCGATCACCGGAACCTCCGGGTCCGTCACGCAGCGGATATTCCCTTTCATCTCGGAAGGAATAGGGGCAAACAAGCTACCAGACTCCTCTATGTTCTTCTGCAAATTAAAATAGTAGTCGTAAGCCTCCCGGTGCAACGCATATTGTTCCACCTCCGCATGATACAACATCGAGAAACGGCGATCGCTGGGATGATACGAGGCGATACTTTTGTTAGCGATCACGTTCTGCGTCAGCCTGTCGGAACTGCCTAGGGAGATCACCTTCGAGCTGTCCTTCCCCCAGCAATAATACCAATTATTCGATGTAAGTAAATCATATATTACGACCGTATTACCCATTTTCTCGGCGGCCATAAAGATCTCCGCCTTCACCTCCCAATTCTCCTTATACATCCAGCGGAAATAAGAGGATCGATCCGGGGCATTATGCGTAGACACACAGAGACGGACCTCCTCTCCCGGCCCCTTCTTCAGCAAGGAGATAGAGTCGATCGGAGGCGTTATCTCCGGTCCCAGATAGTCCGACTCATACTCCAGCCCATCCAGCGAGATATGTAGCCGGTACCGGCTACCCGGGTCCAGCTCTCCCATATCCACCTTATACTCTCCCTTCCCGGAAGAATTAGCGCAAGTGAAAACAGCTCCATCCTCACGCTCCACCACCACCTTGGCGTTATTCACGAACTCATCCTCCGTGAAATCGTCGGTCAGGCCCACGCTTCTCCGGAGCTTTATCGTAGTCTCGCCATTCGTGATGATACCATCCACGACCAACAAATCCCGTACCTGCTCCAAACCCTTCGGCTCGTAATCCGTGACACAGGCGGACAATAACAACAGCAAAGCCCCCAGCCACCAATGAAAGCCTTTTATAGAATCTTTTATCTTCGCTTCTTTCCTCATCTCAACTCCCCCCTAAAATTTAATATTATAAGAGACAAACGGGATAGGCACCCCGAATATCGCCATCTTATATCCCTTTAATTTCCCGTTCTCCGATATATAATACACCGAGTAGGCGTTCTTTCGCCCCGTCAGGTTATAGACTCCGAAAGAGATCGTGCTATGCGTGAGCAACGTCAGGTGGTGGCTCGGCTCGATGTTGAACGAGGCGTCCATCCGGAAAAAGTCCGGGATGCGGTATTGATTACGGTCCGAATAGTAGACAAACTCCCCGCCCCCGTAATGATATTTGGAGACCGGCAAGGTGATCGGCCGTCCCGTGCTATAGTCGCAATTCAGCGAGAAGCTGAAACGATGCGTGAACTTATAGTTACCCACGAACTTCAAGTCGTGCGGCTTATCGAAATCGGCGGCGTACCAATCCCCATTGTTCACGGGATTCACGATCATCGGATCGTTCTGCCGCAGTTGCGTGCGAGAGTAGGTATAGCTTACCCAGCCGTTCAACTTCCCTTGCGTTTTCTTCACCATCAGCTCCACGCCATAGGCACGCCCCTCGGTCCTCAGCACGTCCGTCTCGATGTGGTGGTTCATCAGCAGCTCGGCGCCGTTCCGGTAATCTAGGTAATCCTTCATCGTCTTGTAATATCCCTCCAAGGAGACCTCGATCGTATTGTTCAAGAAATTCCGGTATAGCCCGGCGGCCACTTGCATACCCGTCTGCGGCTTGATGTTGGCGTCGCTCAGCTTCCACGTATCTGTGGGCGACATGATGGTCGTGTTGGATAGCTTATGGATATTCTGCCGCATCGTATTAAAGCCGGCCTTCACGGAGAAGTCCTCGGTAAAGGCATAACGGGCGGATACCCGGAACTCCGGCCCGTGGTAAGTCTTGAACGCCCCGGTCTTATCCACCGTACCCGTCACGGTAGCCAAGGAAGGCAGTTGGTCGTCGGCATAGAGATTATAGGTACGGGGCCCCAATACGTTAAACATGGAATAACGGACCCCCACGTTCAAGGAGAGTTGGGAGGTGATATCCCAACGATCGCCCACATAGATAGCGGACTCCACCGCTTTCTCCTTCTCCATCCGGTCCTCCTTCACCAACGACTCCCCGCCATAGGGAAGGTATTTCCCCGGCTCCAAGTCGTAAAACAGCGAGCTGGCGCCGAAATCCAGCGTATGCTTATCGCTCAGGTAATGCGTGAAGTCCATCTTCCCGTACATCTGGTCGATACGGAAAGCGAGGGAATAAGCGTTCACCGGGTTATCCGTATTACGGGTATTGTAGCCATAATGGTCGTAGCCAGCGGTGAGGACCCCCGTGAAACGATCCGAGAAGATATGCCTCCATTTCACCGAGGCGTTGGCGTTCTCGTAGGCATACCGCTCATCCACGTTAAAGCGGAAACGGTCGTGGCTATAGTAGCCATTCAGATAGAGGTTGTTCCGCTCGTCGAACTTATGGTTAATCGTGGCGTTCAGGTCGTAAAAACCGGCGTTGCCATCCTTATAGCCGCTCTTCTCGGGGAGTTTCTTCAAGATCCAGTCCGAGTAAGTGGTACGTCCGCCCACGATAAAGGAGGTCTTCTCGGAGAAGAGAGGCCCCTCCAAGGTAAGGCGGCTGGTTAGCAAGCCGATGCTCGCCGATCCCTTGAACTCCTTTTTGTTACCCTCCCGGCTGTTGATGTCGAGTACCGAGGAGATACGTCCGCCATACTTGGCGGGGATGCTGCTCTTGTACAGCTCCATGTCCTTCACCACGTCGGGGTTGAAGACGGAGAAGAAGCCGAACAGGTGGGTCGGGTTATAGACCGTCCCGTCGTTGAAGAGGATCAAGTTCTGGTCCGTCGCCCCGCCCCTCACGTTAAAGCCGCTAGAGGCCTCGCCCACCGCCTTCACGCCGGGGAGCGACATGACTACCTTCATGATATCCACCTCGCCGAACGCCATCGGGATATTCTTTATATCCTTCACCTTCAGGCGTTCCACGCCCATCGTCGTATTCCGCACGTTGGCGATCTTCTCGGAGGAGATCGTGACCTCCTTCAAGGTGTAGACCTGTTCCTCCAGCTCTATATCCAGCTTGCCGTCGGAATGGAGCATGATCTGCCGCCGGGTGTCCTTCATGCCCATGCCTTGTATGTACAGCTCGTGCCGTCCGGGAGGGAGGCGCAGCGTATAATAGCCGTAAGCGTCGGTAGTAGCCCCGATCATCGGGTCCTTCACGAATACGGCCACGCCCACCATCGGCTCACCGGTCTTGAAATCGCTGATATTGCCGGTCACCGTGACCCGGTCCGCCGCCTTGCCCGAGGCGTCGCCGATCTCGTAAACCTTGTTCTCCGAGGTAGCCTTCTGCTGCTTCCGGCCCGCCATCAGGGAGATACCGGAGCCTTCCTCGTCGCCATCGCCCTCTCTCCGCTTCTCCCGCAGGAAGAAGTTCTCGGGCAGGGAGGTCATCAAGGTGTTATCTCTCAACACAAAGAAGGCGCCGCCATACGAGGATACTTGGAAGGGAGTTCCCTCCAACGCACGCCGCAACGCCACCAAGGGCTCTTCCTTCTCACTGTGTACGCTAACGACCATGGAGTCCGTCTCCAAGGGTTGCCGGTAGACGGGCTGTCCGGTCTGCCGCTCGATAGCGTCGAACACGACATTTAAGGTTACTTGCCGGAAATCCAGATCGACCGTCCGCTGCGCCCTCGCCGTCCAGCCGGACAGCAGGCACATTACCATACCGATATATAGGCTCTTTCTCATGGGATCTCGTTTAACTGTTCATACTGTCTCACCACGGCTACGATGGCTTCCTCGGGAGCGTGCTTGAAATCCAGCTTTCGCCGCTTGATATACCGGGCCAGCTCTTTTTTCTTGGACTTGAGGACCTTCAACACGGAGCCCTTGCTCCTCACGGTATAGTAAACGCCCTCCTTCCGGATGTAGTATTTTACGGACTGATCGAAGGAATCATCGAGCTTCATATCTTTTATCGTCTTAGATAATATACAAGACCATTTCCCCAGCACGGTACACTTCCCTTCATACAACCGTAGGTAATAGCCTTCCGGCAGGTTGCCCGACCGCTCATCCGGATACCTGTAGAAGATATGGTACCCATGAAACTCAGCGTAGTCTACCCGATCGCTCGGCAAGACGATATTATAGCGATTGTCCGGAGAGAACAGTAATAACTCATTCTTGTACAGGTCTAAGCGCATTTTCACGTCCTTGTAGAGAATGCCTTCGAAGCTAAGATCCCCGGGTACGTATTTCTCGCTCTTCAAATAGGGGTGATTTCTTATCGAGGTGGGATATTTTAATTGCTCCTTCCCATGGTAGATCACGGATTGGCCGGCGGCGGAAGAGACATAGTCATCCACCGCATCTTGTGCCCTAGCCGTAACGATAGCCAACGCGCATACGCATAAAAACCCCAGAAGCTTTCTCATAAGATCCAGATTTAAAGTTTCATGCCAAATGTAAGCATATATATCCGACAAACCAACAACTTCCGAGGAATTATCACGCAGATAATGTACCTTTGCGACGTTTTTAACTTTAACAATTAATCATATATGAAAAAAAATCAGTTTCCGGGAAGCGGAAACAAGCGTGAGAAAGCTACTGGATAGTCTGGAAAATGCCCAAAAGGCATGGGTGGACTTGAAAAAAGACGCGAAAGGGGCGCATAAGTTGTTTAAAGACTACCAGCCGGAGGAGGATCTGGTTAAACGGGAGAAGATCATCTACACGGGCTCCGTGAAAGACTTCGTGCGGCTGACGCTGCCCATCCTCGATGACCAACGGTTCCGGGTGAACGGGCAGACGAACCGGGAAGCCATGATACGGGCGCTGGACGAGGTGTTCGAGATACACCCCAACGGCTGCCCGGAGCCAAGGAGCTTCCGGAGCATCCTCTCGACGGCGCAGGAGGAATACGGGAAAGCGCATGAATAACAAGCTTCCCGTTTTTCACAACAAAAGTTAAAACTTGGGAGGCGTCCCAAAGCGCCTCCCTACCTTAGCGGCATCAAGCCAGAGACACTGGCTCTTTTTTTATCACTTAAAAATATAGTATGATAAACACGTCATTATTCGCCCTTTTCGGACGATACAAGGGAGACGCCTCGCTAGCGGGCGTACTGGAAAACATCCAAAGAGGAACGTACAAGCAGTTCATCGACGAGACGCGGGAGGCGCTAGCGTCGGGCGACAAGGAACGGGCCGCCAAACTAAAGAAAAAACTGCCCGCTTTCACCCCACAGGCCACCTACTCCGGGAAACGCCTCGACCCTCACATCACCCGTTACAACCAATTGGTGGTACTCGACATCGACCACGTAGGGGAACGGGAGCTGGAGCGTATCACCCCGCTCGCCACGGAAGCGCCCTACACCGTGGCGTATTTCCGCAGTCCCAGCGGCGACGGGGCGAAACTCATCGCCTACGCCGCCACGGACGAGACCGCCACGCCGGGTAATCACCGGAGGGTCTACGAGGCCATGAGCCGTTGGTACGCCGCCCGGCTCGGCGTGGAGCTGGATACCTCGGGCAGCGACATCGGGCGGCTTTGCTTCGTATCGGACGATCCCGCCCTATACCTCTCGCCTGCCTACCGCCCTTGGCTGGAGGGTACCGGCGAGCTACCGGAGGGCCTCGCCCCGCTACCCCTTACTTGGAAGGAGGAGGTTAGCGAGACGGCTCCCGGGGCGAAGGAAAGGAAGGTGGCCTCGCCACTGGAGAAGGCACGCCGGACCGCCGAGCGGAAAGGCCTCTACGCCGAGGGCAACCGCAATAACTTCATCTTCGTCATGGCCGCACGGGCGAACCGGCTGGGCGTGAAGCGGGCCGAGATGGAGGCTTACGCCGCTACCGCCTTCGCCGACTTGCCGGCGGAGGAGCGCCTCGCCGCCATCGAGAGCGCCTACAGCCACGTGGAGGAGCACGCCGCCGAGACGAGCGCCGCCACCTCCCGGAAAAAGGGCGGGGGCCCGCTGGACGTGGTCGCCGTGGAGAATTATATATCCGAGCGTTTCCTCACCCGCAAGAACGGCGTGAGGGGGTACGTGGAGGTAGCCACGAAGAAGAAGCGGAACGGTCAAAAGCCGGTCTTCAAGCCGGTGACCGACTACTGGGTGAACTCGCTCTGGCGGAGTCTCCTGAAGGACGGCCACTACTGCTCGCATAACGACATCCGGGCCATACTGATGTCGGACTTCAGCGAGACATTCCACCCTTTCCGCTCGTATTTCGAGGGGCTGGCCCCGTGGGACGGGGTGACGGACTGGATCGGGCAGCTGGCCGATACCGTGGACACCACCCGGCCCGCCTTCTGGCGGGGTTGCCTCAAGCGCTGGCTTATCGCGCAAGTGGCCGGCTCCATGGAGCTAGGCGTGGAAAACCATACCATCTTGCTGCTGGCCGGCGGGCAGGGGCTGGGCAAGACCTCGTGGCTGCGGAACCTCGTGCCGCCCGAATTGCGGGACTATCTTTTCACGGGCAATGTCAATCCCTATAGCAAGGGTTTCCCGCAGATGATGGTGGACTGCCTCTTGATCGTCATCGACGAGATGTCCGGCCAGAGCTACGCCGATCTGAACCGCCTCAAGGCGCTCACCTCCACAGGGGTCATCTACCTGCGCCGCCCGTACGGACACTATGCCGAGACGCAGATACGCCACGCCTCCTTCGCCGCCACGGTGAACGACTTGCAATCGCTGCCGGACGATAACGAGTCTCGCCGCTTCCTCTGCTTCGAGGCCACACGGATCGATTACCAGTCGCCCGTGCGACACGCCGACATCTACGCCCAAGCTCTCGCCCTCTTCCGCCGGGGCGAGAAATACTGGTTCTCCGGCGAAGACATCCGGAAGATCAACGAGAACAACGAGACCTTCCGCCAGCGAAGCCCCGAGGAGGAATTGTTCTTCACCTATTTCCGCAAACCGGAGCGTTTCGACACGCCACAGTATCTTACGGCGAGCGATATTATGACGAAACTAAGTGTATTTACACGTATCACGCCGACACGTTCCAATATAGTTACGTTGAGCAAGGTGCTGAAAAAACACGGTTTTAAGCTCACGACAATACGTGGAAAACGCCTATTTGAGGTCGTAGAGATCACTCCGGAACAGGTAAAAGACAATTTTTTGAGCACCCCGGAAGAAAAGGGAACGAAGAAGGAAGATGAAAAGAATCATACTGATAACCAAAACAATACAGCGAATCCTAAACTTCCATTTTAAAGCAGGGGGTGCGCAGGGGTGCGCAAAAAAGAGTGGTTGGAAAAACATTTTAGAAATAAATAAATTTGTATCACACACAGCAGTGTGACACAAATTTACATTTACCAGAAAAGTTTTAGGAAAACACGTAAAGATGCGCACCCTTGCGCACCCCGCTATGTTTCAGCGAAGCTCATAAAGCTCCTCAAAAAGAGTTATGGATATCCTTTCTATTACAAATCAAGACCTTTTTCCCTTCAGAGGAAATGGGAACGAATCAAAGACCTTATCTTGATTTCTAGTCATATCAACCAATCTCCTCTCAATTGCTCTCCAATCGTATTTGCCATTCAGCATAACGATATCCTCATCGAAATCTATATCCTCAAAATAAGTAATGGCCTTGAAGGGCCTGATGACATTTGCCCCCGGAAATTTACGCTCATACATTCCCAACATGGAATTGAAAGGGAAACGGGTGGAGAGGAAAGCGATGTCGATGAAATCCTTTAGCCGTGACCCATCGTCGGCGATGGCAGAGAGCTTCATGGCAATAATATCCTGCATGCTGTACAATCTTATACCGTACTCGATATATGGCTTTTCAAGATACTCATAAGAGTGGGTAATGCAGTCAATCTTTATTCCGTCTATGGAACCTTTCAAGGTGTTCCTCTCCATAAAGCCGGTACGGAATCCATATTTATCCATAAGAAATCTCTCCAATTCCGCCGCATCAAACGGTTTCGGAGTGAAAAGATCTAAATCCACACTTCTCCTATGTCCTAAATACAGGGCTAAAGAAGTTCCTCCCGCCAGATTAAAACGGGTCATCGCATTTTCCGCTTCCAGCTTTTTCAGGAGTTCAAGTGTTTTTCCCGAGACAACTTCCGTGTGTAACATTTTAGTTCCTCCTTTTCAAGATTAAAGACAATACAAACAAAATTCATGTCTCGTGGAGATAAGCTTGGGAGTTCTTTTATTATTTCCCGGAATCCCTCTATACCTCCATATAAATTGAATGCGGCATAAAAATCCTTCAACCATCCTCTTTCAATGACACGCTGTACCACAATCTTCCGGGATTTCCACCAGTCAAAATGTGACAGGTCATACTCCCAAAGCAAGGAGGGAGAGATTGAAGAGTCTCCTGTATATGTCTTATATTCATCAAATATAGTCATTTTCCATCCTTTTTATAATATACAAATCTACTGTATTTTACTGGGGTATACAATTTCCATGCGCTTTTTATTGAGACACGGCTCGGAAACCAATGAGATACGGTCGCTAAGTCAATGGAATCCGTCTTGCGTTCCATTGACTTAGCGACCCTATTCCACCCGGATACCATCCGGCTCTCACGGCTCGCCGAGCGACTCGATGATGGCCCGCACCATGGCGGGCGAATAGACCCGCTCGCCCTCGTGATAACCCAGCGAAAGGAGGCGACCGGGCAGGCCGGGATAGATCGTTATCCAATGTTGCAGCTTGCGGTGGGCCGAGCGGGGATGCAGGTCGGGCAGGTAGACCTCGGCCAGCTCCATCCGCCCGTACGCTCGTATCTTGAATGTCGTTTCCATATCCTAAAGATAGTGAATCTCCGGCATATATCCATCATTTTCCGGAGAAATAATTCACCCGAAATCACCCTAAGTCACCCAAAGCGACAAAGCCCCCATGCCCTGCCGTATCTTTGTATCAACATTAAAAAACAACACATTATGATCCGCTACAAGAAGTATCAAAACAAGAACGAGAAGAACGTGACAACCTTCAACAAGTGGTACGCCCGTGCCGTATGCGAGGAGACGGTAGACATCGCCGCCTTGGCCGAGCACATGTCCACCCACAACACCCCCTTCTCCACCGGCGCCATCCACGGCATGCTGAAGGACATGGTGAATTGTATCAAGGAGCTGCTGATGGACGGCAAGAACGTGAAGATAGACGACCTCGGCATCTTCAGCGTGGGCATCCGCTCGAAGGGGGCCGTCACGCCGGAGGATTTCTCCACGCAAGGCAATATCACCGGCGTACGCCTCCGTGCCCGTGCCACGGGCAACCTCTCCAGCGCCTCGCTCAAGCTGACGGCCAAGCTCCGCGAGTACACCGAGTACTCGAACGGGGAGGTGACCCCGGGAGGTGGCGGGAGCGATTCCGAGAGCCCGGACGAGATTTAGGGAATTGAAAATTGAGAATTGAAAATTGAAAATTAAGTGGTATGGAGATTTCTGTTTTTATACGTGAATACGCTCCGCTGGCCGGGGAGGCCGGGCGGGCGTTCCGGATCGATCCGGTGGTGATCTTGGCGCAGGCAGCCATCGAGACGGGTTGGGGCGAGAGTACGCTCTGCCGGGAGTATCATAACTTTTTCGGCATCACGGCCTACGGGCTGCCCAACGTATGGTGGACCGGCCGGTGGACGGAGCTGTCGCCCCGCTCGCTACGTTTCCGGATCTACCCGGACGATAAGTGCTCGTTCATGGATTACTGCCGCCTGCTTCGCTCGGCCTATCCCCGGGCGGCCGACATGAGCGCCAATCCTACGGCCTTCGCCAAGGAGATCGCCTACAGCCCCTACATCAGCGAGGTGAACGGCGACAACCGGGAAGCCTATCGTAAGCTGATCGTCCAGCTTTGCCGAAAAATCAGCTCGCAACTATCAATCGTTAATCAAAAGGGCGGGCAGATGCCGTCCCTATCATCAACTGTCAACTAAAATGAAATACCTTGAACTCATCCTCCATTGCCTCACGGCGCTCCTCCGGGTCATCTTCCCGCAGCATCCCCCTGTTCCCGAAACGACAGACGCTACCGGCGCTGCTCCTTCTCCTGCTAGCCCTCCTCTCCCTCCTCATGCGGGAGACGGAGGTGACGCTAGCGGCGATCGGCGCCTCGCTGACGCTCTTCCGCCACGACGGCACCCCTCCTCCCCACCGCCCCCCGGGGCGGACTGGCTGGGTATCTCCGGCTACACCCTCCTTATAGCGGGGTGCGCAGGGTGCCTCTTGAAGTACTGGGGCTATTAGGGGAAATGGGAATATCAAAGATTAAGTTCTTTTACCGGGCACGAGTTACGTACCCGGTAAAATAGTGTCATATATCTTTCGTTTGTCGTAATTCGGAATAATGTTCCCTTGCGATTGATATCGCTCGCCTCAATTTTTCGGAAAGCACTTTCTTATCGGGTAGTTTTGTGTAATATTGCGCTACCTTTATCGGACTATCTTCGTCAAGCATTAGATATTCGATATGCTCTGTATTGCCTTCCGAACAAAGAATTAACCCGATTGGAGATTCTTCACCTTCTTTTCGCTCGTTCTTGTTCAAATAGCGAAGATATAGTAACATTTGCCCTTCGTATTCGGGCTTGAACTTCCCCAATTTGAGATCGATCGCTATCAGACGCTTTAAGCCACGATGGAAGAACAGCAAATCAATATAGTAATCAACCGCATCTACGGTAATCCGCTTTTGACGGTCAAGGAAAGCAAAATCTGTCCCCATTTCCTTAATGAAAAGCTGTATTTGGGAAAGAATTGCCATTTCGAGATCTTTCTCCGAGAATATATCAGGAAGCCCAAGCATATCAAGAAAGTAACTGCTGCGAAATATAAGGTCGGGCAATAGCTGGTTGTTTTCCTTTATCTCGTTCAGCTCTTTGCGTATCATATCTTCGGGTTTACGGCTAATGGCTGTACGCTCATAAAGTTGACAATCTATTTTTTCATCAAGTGTGCGAGTATCCCAATGCTCCATTCTGCACATTTCCACATAGAACGAGCGAGCTAGCTCATCTTTTACTCCCATAAGCGAACGAAGATGAGTCCAAGTCAATTGGCTACGCACCGCGTATCCAATCTCGTCTTCTGAAAAAAGATACGCACTGCGTACACAATGTTTGAGTTTACCATATCCCCATCCGCTTCCATATTTTACAGTTAGCCGGGTAGCCAATTTTTTGATGACTTGTTTACCATATTCGGCACGCTGATTGTATAGTATATCTTCCTTAATACGTTTGCCTACATACCAATTCGTCATACATATCTCAGTATTCAAATAGGTAGCTACTTTACACGTACTCCATCTATAATGCCACATACATCATTATACAATAGTTCTTCCGATGTGGCTAAATTCAAAATATCATCTGCCATAATAAAAATAAATTAATCATCCCACAGCCCCTCCTTGGCGTTTCATGTACATAGTCATTGATTCCAACGCATCGATGAATCTCAACGTATGCATAATGTCATAATGCTCGTCAACCAAACATATGCCACCATATCGTTTGACATAACGATAGACCTGTGGTATACTTAGCCCATTCCGCTCGGCAAAATGACTGATAAGCGACATCAGATATTCCGCCTTATCCCTCAATATATCACTATTCATACCGATTCTCAATTATACGTTTTTACAAATATAGGTATTTTCCATAAACCCGCTTCTAAAAAGCCATCGGTAAATTTTGATCGAATATATATCTTTTATACCTAATCCCAAGCATATATCCACCTCAATAATCAATAATGATCCGTAGGCCACCAAGAGGGTTTATTCTTGGTACCTCGCCCATCATGGGTACAGTCTACACAGCGAAAAGGAGCATAAATATTTGGAGTGGTTGGTGATCCACTATAAATGTAATAGGTATAACCATCTGGTGCTATTCCTGTTAAGATATTTTTCGCACAGTCATAAGAAGTTTCATAGAAATCTCTTAGTTCCGGCATAAAGCGTTTCATAATCGTTGTATTAGTTACATCCACATAGCCTATCACCCATTCTTTAGGATCTGATACGCAAGATATATTACCTCTTCTTTCCGAAGGAATTGGAGAGAAAATACTCCCAGCCTGTTCTATGTTCCTTTGTAAATTCACAAAATAGTCATACGCTTCTTTACGTATACGGTTTTGCTTAACGTCTATATAATAAAGCATTGTCAATTTATCATGATCACGGGGGATCTCTATCAATTTTCTCTTATAGATAAGATTTACAGTCAGTTTATTTGTCGATTCCAATAACATCGCCTTAGAACTATCACGTCCCCAGCAATAATAAGTATTTTTAGATGTATGCTTCTGAAATAAAGTGAATTTATCATCTAAAAAACCAGCGTTTGCAAATAGATCTACATGGAATTCCCATATCTCCTGATAAGTCCATTTATAATAAGTTGGCTCTACCTTGTTATCATGTGTAGTTACGCAGATATATACAGGAGTTTCTGATGCTGAACTTTCAACAGATATACTATCGATCACCGGAGTATCTAGAGGATTCAAATATTCCGATTTATATTCTTTATTATTCCAATTTATTGATAATCTATATTTATACGCAGGATTTAACTCTCCCATCGGTATTGTATAAACTCCATCTTTACTCACGTTCAACGTTTCAAAAACAGCTCCTTTATCTGATTCAACAAAAACATTCGCATCCGTTATCGACTCCCCTTCCTCAAACTCATCCAACATCCTTACGCTATGGCTCAATCGTATCCGAGTCGTATCATTAGTTATAAAACCATCCACTACCAGCAAACCACCTATTTGGTTCACAATATCAGGCTCATAATCGGAGATACAACCCATGAGTGTTAGTAACCCTGTTATGTACATATATAATCTTTTCATATATACACTTTCTTTGGTTGGGAAAATTCATTAATCTATTGATAAAAAATCATATCAATAAGGCTTATAACAACAAAACTTTAAGTTCTAAAATCATCCTTTTAAATTATAAAGGGACAATTAAGTTTTTATCAGAAATCTTAATCGCCCCTCTTAATTTCAGATATTTTAATATACCATTACCTTATATTTATATAAGTTGTCCCAGCGCCAACCCACGTATTACCATCATAAATATCGCATACTAAACGAGCGCTACCAACTGCATAAAAACTAACCGAACAATGATTTGTCCAAGGTGTTATATAAGCTTGCGGTGCTCGTATACTCCATTCCAATCTAGCACCCGGTATTAAAGGGCTATATTCCAGATGATACTCTTCTTGGGCATAACCCCCATTTAGTGTTACGTTAATAGGGCCTGATATAGTAGCAACTATCCCATTTGCCGCATTAGCTTGTAATATAGACTCTTCTATATTTTCTTTGTCCACGTCAATATTAGTTTGCTGAGCATACATAAACTGCATTGATAATAATGCAAGCATAATAAACAGAACTTTCTTCATGGCTCTAAAAATTTAAATTAATAAATACATATACAACTACAAACTTACTTCAAGCAAGAAATAGGATACTTGCAAATCAAGTATCCTATTCTCAATTCGAAATAAATATTTTATTTCCAAGCATCCGGCTGAACCAAATAAGGTTTGCCGTTCTCGTCGTTACCCATGGTCAATACTTGGTCATCAGGAACAGGAAGCATAGTCTTTGCCGCAGGAAGCACAGAGGCTGCCGCAAATTTCGGAATATATTGCTTTTCGTAATTGATATAAGCGCTCAACTCTGAGGACATTACATCACCACCCCAACGAACCAAGTCGAACCAGCGCTCACCTTCCATCGCCAACTCAAGCTTACGCTCCATACGGATCGCTTTGATACAAACATCTTTGCTTGTGAAAGCCGCATGAGATGTAGGATATTCAGCGACCTTATAGTTTGCGGCCGCTTGACCGTTTTCTAACTTAATAATATTCACATCCAAAGCTGCACGTCTACGAACATCGTTTACTTGTGTCATCGCCTCAGATAATTGACCAGCGTCAGCTAAAGCTTCAGCGTACAACAATTTAATGTCACGCACACTAAGATATTGCATATTCATAGCAGACCCCGGTGCCCAACCATTAAATAAGTTCTTCATACCAGCGGCCTCTTCTGCCTTACTAAACACGTGCTTCTTCGGCATAAAGATACCACCATTTACAGGGTTACGAACCCAATCATCCTTAGGCATACCCCAATCTTTGTAAGGGATTCCATAACGACCTACAGCAAAATCCAAACGAGGGTCTACCGCAATACTATTATCTGTTACGACAAATGGCTCATTTGTTCCCGTACCTTTTCTTGAAACAGTCGCTTTATTTCTATATTCACCATTCAAATAAGGTAAACCTTGCGCGTCCACTTGGAAAGAGTTCACTAATTCGAAAGAAGGTTGATAGAAACCACAGCATCCACCGGGACCTGAGTTATGCGGATAATTCAGACAGAAAGGAGCACCACCAGTGTTTTCGTCAGCAGCAGAATATTGAACAGAGAAAATAGCCTCTTTACCATTCTCAGTCAGCGCATTGAAGTTGTTATCCAGATCGTCCTCCAATCCATAAGCTGCCCCACTACTGGTTGTACCATTATTCACGACATCAGCTAAAACAGTTTTCGCGGCAGCGATGTCTCCTTTATGCATTAAGATTTTACCTTTTAATGCTTTCGCAGCCCAAACATTCGCACGACCAACTTCAGTCTGAGTTTCCGGAAGATTAGCGATCGCATCGTCAATATCCTTCAGTACATTATCATAAATATTAATATCATTATGTACTTTAGGATCATTCTCCGTATAGGTCTCATCAACCCAAGGAATAAATGGACCAAACACACGAATTCCCTCAAAATAAGCCAATGCACGCAAGAACTTCAACTCACCATAGCGGCTTTTACGATCGGTATCGCTCATACCCGGCATACCTTCAGCGCCTTGCCAAGCTTGAAGAGCTAAGTTCACTCGTTTAGCCATTACATAAACCCACGCCCACTTCTGCGCTATATAGCCATTAGTAGACAGAGTATTATACATCTCTATCTCATTCACCACGGATTGGTCACCCGGGTCGGAACCTTTATTGGCGTCACCACCATAAATACCACCCCATACCCAGTTAAATGGAGATGCTTGATAAGGATCATAACCATCCACCGGAACAGCCAAGCCTGCATAGGCACTAACAGTTAACAATTCCACACCCGTTGGATTGGCTAGAGCGTCCGGTGTCAATGCTCCTTGAGGTTCTTTCCCCAAGAAGTCATCGCCGCAAGAACTAAATGAAAGCGCAGCAAGACAGCCTATCGCCAAAATATATTTACTTTTCATAATGATTCTTTAAATTAAATTAAAACATACACACCTTAGAACGCAAAGTTTACACCAAACAAGAAACGTCTTGTTGAAGGCCAACCGCCCATATCAATACCTCTCTTCAAGTCAGCACCGACACCGTTGTCATCCACATCTTTCATTTCCGCATTTGTATACTCGGGATCCAAACCATCATATCCTGTAATGGTGAATAAGTTCTCCGCTTGCACATAAATACGTAAATTAGAGATAGTAGCCTTCTTCATCAACTCCTTCGGGAATGTATAACCTAGGACCAAATTCTTCAATCTAACGAAAGAGGCATTCTCTACATAGTATGAGCTAGAGTTCGTTCCTGAATAGGTATCACCATAATCCAAAATAGGTAAGACAGCTTTGCTATTGTCAGCACCCGGTTTCCAAGACAAATCTCTCATGCGAGAAGATTTATTACCCTCGAATAACCAGAAATCAGTAAAGTACTTCGTATTGTTGAACAAATCATTACCGATCGTTGAATAGAAGAATGCCGTCAAATCCCAGTTTTTCCACGTTACAGTAGCGTTCAAACCGGCGATCAAGTCAGGATGAGGAGAACCGATAAAGGTACGGTCATTTCCATCTAACTTACCATTTCCATCTGTATCAGCAAATTTAAACTTACCGACCCAAGCCTTAGCGTCCTCCGCATTTTTAACATCTTGCCCCAGAGGAGGTAACGCAAGTACTTCATCTACGTTCTCATAGAATCCATTCACCTTATATCCATAGAACTCAGAGATAGCATGTCCCTTTGTCGTACGAGTTACATTACCAGAGATACGTGTACCGCCTCCCCACATAGAAGCATCATCAGCCTCAGAGATCTTAACAACCTCATTCTTATAATGAGATAGGTTCAAAGAGAAATCCCATGACCAATCGCCCTTACTGTCTCGATAGTTGAAGTTGAAGTCAACACCCGTATTCTTCATATCACCAAAGTTGATGTACGGTTTTGAAGATTCACCAGCCAAAGCGGAATATTGAGCCGCAATCAACATATCTGTCGTTTTCTTATAGTACCACTCCAATCCGGCACCGAATTTGCCGTTCAAGAATGTTCCATCCAAACCGACATTAAACATTTGGGTGGTCTCCCATTTCGTATCCTCGTTACCAAATTTATCCAAACGATAACCTAAAGAGGTAGAGGTATTAGAACCCGTAAAGTCATAGTTTGTTTTCTTTGGCAATGTTCTATATTCGTAGGCGAAGTTCGTAATACGAGGCACTTCTGAGTTACCGGTAACACCAAAGCCAAAACGAAGCTTCAAGTCATCTAACCAGTCTTTTGTTTTCTCCATAAAAGCCTCTTCAGAGATACGCCAACCAGCAGAGATAGAAGGGAATACACCGTAACGATTATTCTCCGAGAAACGAGAGACACCATCACGACGGATAATACCTGTCAACAGATACTTATTATTATAAGCGTAATCTACACGCCCAAACAGACCAAACAAGGCAAATTCACCTTTATATTTTGATTCTGCGATACGTTGTGCGTTATTCTCACCCATATTCAACTCCCAAGTATTCGTATTATCCTCGTACAAATAATTGTAACGACGACCTTTCAGCGTACGTCCCAAACCATCACGAATAGCCTCGGTACCAAGCAAGACAGTCAATTTATGAACCTCATTGAATGTCTTGTCGTAAGTCAAAGTATTAGTCCAAACCCAACGATAATTAAAATCAGATTGCTCTTCAAAATTGTTTTGGCCCATTGACTCAGAAAACTCAGGGTTCTTCTTTTCCATACGATAATAATAACCATTCGTATAGTCCAAACCGAAATTCGTTCTAAAAGTTAATCCCTTGATAATATCGGCCTCTGCCCATAGGTTACCAAATACGCGGTTATGTGTATAGTAATTATCCTTATTTCTCTTTTGATTGGCAACCGGGTTCTGGAAGTTACCCGTTCCAGCGAATTTTGAACCGGCAAAATTACCTGCGATATCATATACCGGTACATAAGGAGAAGCACGATAAGTCCAAGAATATGGATTACTCTCAGCGCCGCTAGAGTTCAAGCCATTATCTTTCGTAAACGCATAAGTTAAATTCTCTCCTACCCGTAACCAATCACGAACATTGAAAGAGGTGTTAGCACGTACTTGATATCTCTGGTAGTAAGAATCAATAACCGTACCATCTTGCTTGAAGTAATTCGCACTTAAATTATATTGTCCCTTTTCAGTACCACCAGATAAGCCAACTTGATGGTTTTGAATCATAGCCGCACGGTCTACCTCATCCCACCAATTTGTGTCAGAGAACGGCGCATAAGTCGTACCCGGGTAATTATAATCGCCGGGATTAATATCCGTACGACCACCCGCACCAGCTTGCGTCAAATAATTAGGAATAGAAGGACGTTCACCTGTTCCGAATTGCACGTGTGAAGGAAGTTCATTGGAACCTAACAATGCATAGTTACTAGCCTTTGCGTCCCATTCCAAGTTCACACGATCCATAGAATTCAAAACGTCATAGCGCTTGCCTGTTTTCTGAACACCGACATATCCATCATAAGTCAATTTAGGTTGACCGGATCGGGTACCTTTTTTCGTCGTAATCAAGATAACACCATTGGCCGCCTGCGCACCATAGATAGCGGCGGAGGAGGCATCCTTCAATACCTGCATACTCTCGATATCGTTCGGGTTCAAGGAGCTTAAATCTTGGTTACGTGTTGATACGCCATCAATTACGTACAACGGACCATTATCATTAACCGTATTGATACCACGAATACGAACCATAGACTGGGAACCGGGGGAACCTGACTGACCGATATATACACCGGCAGCCTTACCTTGCAACTGCTGGGTAGCGGAAGATCCGGAAGATGCCAAAAGGTCTTTCGTATCGACTACCGCCACGGAGCCTGTGATATCTTTCTTCTGCTGCGTACCGTAACCTACTACTACTACCTCATCTAGGTTTTGCGTATCTTCTTTCAAAGTCACATTTACCACTTCTCCCGAAGCAGGAATTTGCTGAGATACATAACCAATGTAGGAAACGACTAAAATGGAGTTGGGCTCAACTTCCAAGGAATACTTACCGTCAAGGTCGGTAATCGTACCGTTTGTAGTACCTTTTACTACAACATTCACACCCAAAAGGGGTTCACCCTTTGCGTCAGTTACCGTACCGGTAACTTTCTTAGCTTGCTGGGAGATGGACACATTCGCGTTAGACGCATGGATTGGAGGGGTTACACCCGCACCGACCATAAGGAAACAAAGTGCCAAACCCAGCCCGCTTTTAACAAAAGCCAACTGTTTGTTCATCATAACACAAAAATAGGTTAACATTAATAATTATATCCACTCTTCGGATACGGGTACAAATATAAATTATTATTCTTAATAAACAACAATAGTATGCATATTTTTTTCACATTCCCTTGAACTTGCGGATATGTGTTCGTACAAATAGCTATTATAGACCCAATAAGGCTTATTCTTGTTAACAAAAAGACACCTTCACAAGAATCAACAATATGTTAAAAACCGCATAAAAAAATACAATCTATTCCTAATTTTTACTTTTAAACCTTATTATCAATCTACAGCACGGTAAACGAGTCTCTTGGGCCATATAAAAGAAAAGAGGACGCCGTTTTACCGACATCCTCCTAAGCTCTTATCGCATTAGATCCGTGAGCCTTACCGGCTGCCGGCTATCGATTTACTCACGATATTCGTTACGGCCTCTTGCATCTTCTCGATGACGCCGCTGTTTTCCATCCCGTATTCGGAGGCGATCGTCTCCAGATTCGGGGAACCGACCCAAACCTTGCCGTCCGCATCTTCCCAAACGGAGATACGTAGCGGCAGCTCCAAAGAGATAGACGGATCTTGCTGCATCAATAAAGTCCCGACTTTCGGTGAGCCGAAGACGATCACCTTATTCGGAGGCAGCTTCATCCCTACCTCGCTAGCGTTTCGCCCATGATCGAACATGGCGAACACGGAACCTCCTTGAGACTTGATAATCTCCTCGATCCGCCGCATCGTCTCATCCACGCTAAACGGGCTTACTGTTTTTTCCATCAAACGATTCTTTTTCTCCATGGCTGTAATTTTCTTTAGTTTTGTCAAGACAGGAGTCTTGACCGTCCGTACGCTCGACTTCCGGTCATTATTCAGCTGCTCATAAATAACGATTTTATTCTCTCCTTTGTTCAGCCATACGTCCGGTATGTAAAGCGTTTGCTGAGGGCCGGCGTACCAATAGCGACCGATATTGATGCCATTGATGAAAATAATGCCCTTTCCCCAATCCTCCATATCGATAAACGTATCGCCGGTATCGGACAGGTGGAAGGTTCCCTCGTAGAGAACCGGCTTATTCCCCAACGCCGCTACCTCGGGCGAGCCATTCTTATAGACATAAGGTTCGCCGGAGGCCAAAGCCGGCATCCGGTCCATCGGGAGCTTGTACATCTTCCAGTCCGATATCTCGCTGCCGTTAATCTTGACCGGGCTGATGATCCCCTTCGTATTGCGGACGATCTCCTCGCCATAATTGATACGCCCCATGTTCTCCACCAAGATGTCCAAGGTAGCGTTGAACGGGATATCGATCTCCATCGCATATTGGTTGAAACAACGGTTTAACTCGCCGACACGCTCGCCATCCACGTAGATCGTAGCGTAATCACGCAAGCCCGGTATCTCCAGACGGCCTTTCAGGGGTTGGTTGAAATGGGTTGAGTACAAGACGTAGCCGTATCCTTGGTTCAATTGCTCGAACGTGAGAGGTGTCGGAGACGCTACCGGTTCCCCTTCTTTCGCCAAGGCCAACACATCGGCTACCTTCGTCAAGGAGATCGACGGGATCTCGATCAGCGGTATAGGGGCCGGAGCCTCGGGGACGTCATAGGTGACGTATTTCCGGATCACGTTGCGGATCGAGTCGAACTTCGGGGTCACCCAACCCGCCTCACTGATCGGGGCGTCGTAGTCGTAGCTGGTCAAGTCCGGCTGGATATCATGCTTCTTGTCGTAATTGGCGCCACTGGTGAAGCCGAAATTCGTACCGCCATGAACCATATAGAAATTGAAAGAGACATCGTTTTGGAGGTACGTCTCCGTCTGCCTCGCTATGCCGGAATCGCTTATATCGGGGAATGGTTCCGCCCAGTGCATCAGCCAACCGGGATAAAACTCGGCTACCATATACGGGCCTACTCCCCCGTGATACTCGTTCACCACCTTTTTCAAGTTCTCCACGTTGCTCTCCCCGTTCGCCGTAGGCAACGCTCCCGGGGTGGAACCGCCCTCGAACAACCAGCTTCCGTCCGAGGTGAACAGAGGCACGTTGAAACCGGCGTCCGCCAATTGCCGCTTGATCTTGGCGTTGTAGCGGCGATGCTCCTCCAAGGGGATATCCTTACGTTGCGCCACGTAAGAGCCGAACTCGTTCTCGGCCTGCACCATGATGATAGGGCCGCCTTTCGACACCTGCAAGTCGCCGACCTGCTCGTAAAGCTTATCGATATAAAGCTTCGTGCGTTTCAAGAACTCCGGGTTATCCCGGCGGATCTCCATGCCCGGTATATTCTGCAACCACCACGGATAACCGCCGAACTCCCACTCGGCGCATACGTACGGGCCGGGACGGAGGATCACCATCAATCCCTCCTCTCCCGCTATCCGGATATACTCGGCCAGATTCTTGTCTCCCTCGAAATCCCATTTACCCGGTTCCGTCTCGTGCAGGTTCCAGAAGACATAGGTAGCGACCGTATTCAAGCCCATCGCTCGCATCATCCGAAGGCGATGCCGCCAATATTGGTGGGGGATACGAGGGTAATGCATCTCACCCGAGAGGATCGGGGTTACCTTCCCGTTTACATAAAAATGACCGTCCTTGATCTCGAACGTACGTTTCTCCTTGGCGAACGAGCCGACAGGTATCAGCATCAAAAGGAGCAATAGATAGGCGATTTTCTTTTTCATGGAATCTATGTGTTATAAAGATTTATTTTTAGGTTTAAGATCTCGTGGCAAATGTATGTAAATAAAAAGAGGATGCCAAATAAATGACATCCTCCCTAGCTTATATATTATATAATGTATAAGTCTGTATTAAGCTTGCTCCAACTGCAAAGTCTTAGTCGGCTGGTCGCAAACCTCCGTCGGACCGAAGTACTGGATCGGACCCGGATATACATAGCTAGTAGTCAAAGCCCACTCGTCACGGTTAGCGGCGAACGCCTTGAAAGGAGCGCCGTCAAGCTTAACCAAAGCCTTCTGGATAACCGGCTTCATCTCGCCATGACGTTTTTCCATGTTCATCATCATAGTAACAGGGATACCACCGGCGATCCATTGATCAGCGGGAGCGGTCGTGTTACGTACGGAAGACATATAACCTGTCTTACCGGCGGCGATCAAGCAAGATGCCGTGTAACCCAAAGAGTAGCAGTAGTCCGCATCGTAGTTAGACGGAGCGGCGCAACGACCCTCGTAACCAAAGAAGTGGTGTTGTGCGGCGAACTTGCCTACGTACTTGCCCTCGGCCTTCCACTCAGCCAATTTCTTGCCAACCATCTCAGACAATAACTTCTCAGTCTCGATCAAAGAAACCTGTACGTTTCCGTGCGGGTCACGGTCCAAAGACAACTGACGAGCTACGCCCTCCGGAAGAGAAGCGTACAGATCAGAGTTCTCCTTCGTCAACTTGCTGATGATATAAGCACGTTGCTCGCTCTTCTTGATCATCTTGAACTCAGCGTCGTGCTTAGCCAAGAAGTCGTTCAACTCGGCGATCAAGCGTTTCATAGCCGGAACGAACTCGATCAAGCCCTCAGGGATCAATACCGTACCGAAGTTATTACCCTCGGCGGCACGTTTAGCCACGATACCAGCCACGTAAGTAACGATATCGTCCAAAGACATATTCTTCTCCTCAACCTCCTCGGAGATGATACAAACGTTCGGTTGAGTCTGCAAAGCGCACTCCAAAGCGATATGAGAAGCGGAGCGACCCATCAATTTGATGAAGTGCCAGTATTTCTGGGCGGAGTTACAGTCACGTTGGATGTTACCGATTACCTCGGAGTAAACCTTGCAAGCCGTGTCGAAACCGAAAGAGGTCTCGATCTGGGCGTTCTTCAAGTCACCGTCGATCGTCTTCGGGCAACCGATTACCTGTACGCCGGCACCGATAGCCTTGTAATACTCAGCCAATACGCAAGCGTTCGTGTTAGAATCGTCACCGCCGATAATAACCAAAGCCTTGATATCAAGCTCTTTCAAGATCTGAAGACCTTTATCGAATTGCTCTTTCGTCTCTAATTTCGTACGTCCGGAACCGATCATATCGAAACCACCCGTGTTACGGTACTCGTCGATAATATCAGCCGTCAATTCCATATATTTATGATCGATCAAACCGCCCGGGCCCAAGATGAAACCATACAGACGAGAATCTGCGTTGTGAGCCTTGATACCATCGAACAAACCAGCGATCACGTTGTGACCACCGGGAGCCTGACCACCGGAAAGGATCACACCAACGTTCATGACAGGCATAGCCTTCTCCTCGTTACTCTTCTCGAATGTAACGATCGGCATTCCGTAAGTGTTCGGGAACAATTTCTTGATTTCTTCCTGATCGGCTACTGATTGAGTATACTCGCCGTCAACGGCTTTCACTGCACCTTTCAACGCAGCGGGTACCTTCGGTTGGTAAGCTGCTCTTGCGATTTGTAATGCACTCTTTGTCATTTCTTAATTGATTTATTTAGAAATTATTTGATACGTGTTCAAAAGTGACGCGAATATAAGGAAAAAAATCCGTATTAATAAAAGAGAAGGGGGATATGTTCATTCAAAATAGCATCGAAAAAAACTTCCGGGAAATCACTGGTAAACTTGCCCTCATCATTATAACCGATCAACCTTCAACAAGAAGAGGGTGTGTCACCATGAAGTGAACACGAGAAAACAGGTAGCTTACTGTATATTTTACTTGACTATTTTTTACACGGTCGTGTTTTTCCAAAAACACGTACGTAATTTTCAAGAAACACGGTCGTGTTTTTTCGAAAACATGTACGTGTTTTACTCAAATCTCCATCATAATTTATATCCATCTAATTATAAGCCAGTTATAAACCATTTCAAACAAATGCTTTATTGTATTTTTTTAATCCGTTTACTCTGTAGGCTACTTCAATGGCACAATAGAGTAAACTATTCATCAACTTGCACCTAATTATCACAAAAGACTTCGTATATTTACACCTTCTATTAACGTTAGTTAATCACAAAATTCGATGCGAAAAAGCCCTCTTGCACTCCTATTATCGCTTATCTGCCTGATCTCGTCTCATAACGAGATACAAGCGCAAGGACATCCCCCGACAGATTCATTGCGACAACGGGCCGCAGCGAGCGTGGGTAAGGAAAAGCATGATCTACTGATGCGTATAGCCATGTCCACCAACGATATCGCCGACTGGGACGCTACGCTCAACGACGCTATCGACCGGTACGATACTCCGGCTATCTGTCAATCAAGATTGAATCGTATACAATGCCTCTTTAATTTCTACTCCGTGGATTCGGCTATCATCGAGGCGCAGGAAAGCCTTCCTTTTATATTGGATGCCAAGCAATACAGTTTCTACTTCTCCACCTATAATACTTATATATCCGGATTGTTCAAGCAAAGACGGTTCGACGAGGCCCGTGAGGAAGCCACAACCATGTTCGAGACGGCGCAACAGGTTAAACAACCGGTAGGCATGACGATGGCCTTGCAGGTACAAGGCAGCATGTATTATAAACTCGGCTTGTACGACCAAGCCCTCACCTCGCTGGAAAAAGGGATCGCTATATGCCCCACTTACGAGAATGGCGAGAACCAAGTACTCTACATCTCGGCCGTTCTTTACGAATGGCTCTTCATGACCGCCCTGAAGGTGAACGACACGGAACGCATATCCCGTTATGCCGACAGCTATGCCGCCCTTGTCAAATGGAGGGACGAGCATGGGAAAGTAGATCCTACCGGACATTATCCTGTCACCTCCCGCTCTCTCCAAGCCTTCTCTTTCCTAAAGAAAGGGCAAATAAAAGAGGCGAGACGATTGTTGGATGAGGCAGTCCGGTTTATTCATCCCCAAATCCCGGCCAACGCCTATGAGCATTTTTACGAAGCTCGCCGAGAATTACGGGAAATGACAGGAGATTACCAAGGGGCTATCAAGGATATGGATATCCTGTTAGCTGCTCATGAGGGCGACCTATCTTTCTATATGGACGATTTGTTGAAGAAAGCGGAACTTCTGGCTCATTCCGGAGATCCCCGGTCCTGTATATCTCTCTATCATACGTATATACAGGTGAAAGACTCGGTAAACCGGTTGGATATCGCCTCTCGGATGGATCAACTACGGACTATTTACGAGGTAGACCGGCTCAACCAAGAGAGGCAATACGCAAGGAACTGGATGTTCGCCGCCTTTACCGGTTGCTTGCTCCTTGTCCTTTTGCTAGCGGGATATATCATTTATTCCCAATGTCTAAAAGCAAAGAATCAAGTGCTTTACAGACGTATACAGGAACAGATCCGGCAGGAGAATAAGGCGGTGGAAACCATTAAGCAAATACCCGAGAACGATCTTTCCCGGGAATTACGTTTATTCATAAACTTGAACGAGTTATTGGAAAAAGAAAAGCTATACACCGATCCCACCTTGAACCGGGATGATCTGGCACAACGTTTGGGGACCAACCGTACCTACTTGATGGAAGCCGTACGTACTTACAGCGGGAATATGACCGTCCGCGAATATATTTATGACTTTCGTCTAAAGCATGCCGCCGAACTGCTCTCCTCTCCCTCCGCCCTCTCGATCGATCAAATATGCTATGACTCCGGGTTCGCTTCCCGCTCGGTATTTTACCGCCTTTTCCGACAGAGCTATGGCCTGTCTCCTAACGAATATCGAAAACTTGCGGAGAAAGAAAAAGAAAATTAAAATACTATATTTCAAAAACTTGCGCCACACGGACAAATGTTTTGCGCCACACGGACAGCTTTTAGGATTACTATTCGCATATTGAAACGATATCTGTTAATCCTAAAAACAAGCTATATATGAAGACAAATTATTTTTTTCTCCTTTTCTTTCTTTTGATTCTGATGGGATGTTCGGATGACAAAAACATTCCGGATATCCCGGCCTCCACAGAGGATACCTATGAAGGAGTACACGATCTGATCAGTTTCACGAAAGAAACCGAAGATTTCACGTATGGAGACCTGACTTTCCACATCAAGACTCCCGACGGGAACATTATCCAACGGAAAGCCAAGCACCGGCGATTATCCGGGACTTCCCTATTCACTATGGAAAAAGGGCTGAAGGAGGGTAAATACCAGCTACTATATATGGAATATACCATCCAATCGGATTGCCCGGACATTGACGGGCGGAATGGGGAGTTCGGCATGGGGTGCTACATTACCGTCAGTGAGAATGGGATCTCCACCGAAACCAACCGTGACGAGCGAATCGGCCTGTATGGGAACGGTACGCCGGAAGATCCGTACCGGATAACCTCTGCCGATGATTTGGCGAAGATACAAGAAGCGATCCTCAACTTCCACAACAATGGTAACCTTGTTAATTCCTCCACCTGCTTCGAACAACAAAATGACATTAGCATGGCCAACTATAATGACCAATGCGGCTGGGAGGGCAACTGGTACCAGATCGGATTATCAGCCAGTTATCCTTTCACGGGCTATTATGACGGCAACGGCTATACGATCCGGGATTTGAAAATGTTAGATAAAAACGCCGTGGGCGCTAGTTTGTTCGGCTTCGTAAATCAAGCCATCATCTCGAATCTCACCATCGAGAAAGCCACCATAACCGGCTATGGAGCGCTATCGGCTATCGTAGGAGCCGTTACCACCAAGGGGGGAAGCATCAATAAGACATTTATAAAAGGGTGCGTAGTAAAAAAATCCACCATCGAAAGCCGTAGCGATGGCGTAGTCACGGACGGCATGGCCATAGGCGGGATCGCCGGCATGGTAGACCCGAACGTAAATCTCTGGATAGATTCCTGCTCGGTAGAGGATTGCACTATAAACGGGGCGATTGCCGTAGGAGGAATCCTTGGCGGAGGAACAGTGTACTCAATGACACAAATCACGAACTCCCACAACCGGAATACCAAGGTAACCGCATCTTACAATTGTGCCGGAGGAATCGTTGGGTACGCCGATACGCTCTATGTATATTCATGTAGCAATAATGGCACTATCAAAGGTGCCGCATCCACAACCGCTCCTCCCGGAAACCTTCCTGCCAATTCTATATATAATGTAGGAACGGGCGGGATCGCCGGAGGAAGCGGATTGAGCACCATCATTTCCAGCCGAAACAGCGGGACGGTGCAAGGAAGCAGGGGCGTAGGGGGAATTATCGGAAGCACACTGGTAACTACCCAGCCGAGAACTTATTATAATAACACGTTTATCGGTTTTTGCTCGAACTCGGGGAATATAAACGGCGACAGTTATATAGGAGGATTATGCGGTGAGGCGCAACTTGGCGCTTATAAATCGTATAATGAAGGTATGATCGAGGCTAATTCATCCTTCGCTGGTGGAATTTTAGGATTCGCTCCCTTGGCCTCCATCACCAACACGGCGAATTTCAATAAAGTAATCGCCTCCTCTTATAGCGGAGGAATAGCCGGTTCCATCCTTGCCGGCTCGTTGGGTATTAACACGAATCTAGGGGAAGTAGCCTCCTACCATGAATATGCCGGTGGTATGATAGGAAGGGCAGGGAATACGCTTGCCATGAACTATTGTTCCAATTTCGCGCCGATATCAGGCTCCTCATACCTCGGTGGTATGATCGGCGAGGTAGGCGACGCAAAGAAATGGACGATCATGGATGGCGTATCCTTGGGGTTTGCCACATTCGAGCTGGCGTCTACTCTTGTCGGATTTGTCCCTTTCGCTAAAATCGTGGGAGAAAGCGGAGAAATCCTTGTTAACTGCGCCCTTACAGTACTTAGCCTCGTCTTAAATGATATCGATATTTTATCAGAAGGTTTTAGCGTATTCGGGCTTATTTCACACGGTCATCCGGAGATTATAGAAACAGAGAGGCTGAAAGGTGTCATTACCCATGATATCGCCATGTTGGAATCAGACATGGACACGAAACTGGCCAATAAAATAGATAACCTATCGTTCGCAAGCATCAAACTGAGGAGCAAAGATATGACAAATAGGTTCATGTCTAATCGAAAGGCATTAACAGAATGGTTTGAAAGTGGGGCAAACCACCAGATTTATAGTGACGCGATGAATTATAAGAGAGGGTTGCTCTCCAAACAGATCCTTAAAAGCAAAAAAAACGAAGAAGTTCTACATACGGTTGTCAGTGGTGTTTGTTGCGCGGTCAATTCAGCCTTGCTTTTTGTTACAGTTATCACTTTCCCCGAAGGTGTTCCCGCTGTAGCCTTGATGGGAGGTGCGCTAGCGTTAGTCAGTTTCGGCAATTCGGTTTCGGCCACTCTTGATGATTTCGTGGAAAACTCCGTCGTTATCACACAATGCTTGAACGCCGGAGAGATTGGCCAATATAGCAGCGGAGGCTTGGTAGGCCAACTTCAGCAAAGCTGCCTTATCTCCGATTGTATAAATATGGGACGCTCAAATAAAAGAGCCAATGCCCTAATTGGAGTTGTCAATCCAAACGTAAGGGTAGGCAGGAACTTGAATGTCGGGGAGAATTGGTATCTTTTCGCACCTCCCGCATCCGTCTCTTATTTTGGGAATTACTGCATGCTGGGCACTGTAGAGCAACCGAATCCTGTGATTATGAACATATTCAGCTTACAAGACTTAAAGTCGGAAAAGACCTTTACTGGATGGGACTTTGATGTAAAATGGGAAATACCATCCAACGAAACAGGCAGCTTTCCGATCCCTAAGAAATCCGAGATGCAATTTGATAAACCTAATTTATAAATAAACGAACAAACATGAAAACATACACTAAAACAATATGGAATATATGCGCATGCATGCTTATCATCTTGCTCGGCGGATGCGCAGACGATGACATCATACGAAACGACTGCGGATCGACCTTGCAAGAGACAGAATCTCATCTAATAAGCACGTTCTCCTTGCCGGAAGGCAAAACTCCCATACAAGATACGAGAGAACAGATCTTTTTCCAGTTGAGATCGCTGAGCGATAACTCCATACAGCTCATGGAAGGTAAGATCCGGAAAAACGCGGGGATTCTTTCCTGTGAAATGTTTATCCCCAATAATCTGGTATTAGAAGATGGAGACTATATACTTTGGTTAAAATTCGATGAAGAAGGCAGCGTCTATCCACTAAGCTATCATCTGACATTCCGTGACAAGATGGTCAGTATGGTACGTGATACTAAATATATTTACGAGATGCTGAATGGCGAAGGTACGGAAGAAAATCCTTATCTGATTACTTCCACCAACGATTTCGCCTATCTCGTGTCTCAATTAGCCACGTACGACCGTAATTACGGATACGGGCAATTCTTCAAGCAAATAGCCGACATCAAAGCTCCTATCCCCAATTGCCTGTATCAAGGCAACGCTTATAAAAGCGCCCCGTTCGCGGGAAACTACGACGGCGATTCCCATAAGATACTAAACCTAACCTATCTCGGGACGAACGGCGGAGAGCAAAGCGACGCAATCGGGCTTTTCTCCATTTTACACGACGGGGCAGTGATCCGGAATCTTGATATAGAAGGAGCGGATATAGAGTATCCGGGGAATTGTTGCGGATTGCTTGCGGGAGTAGCTAACGGAAATATACGAATCGAGAATATAACCTTAAACGGGAATATCAAGTCCACGAAGGATAAGGTTGGCGGTTTAATAGGCTATATCGAGGGCAACGCCCAGTCGTTGGCACAAATCAGTATCCGGAATGTGCGATTGGGCGTCTCATTCTCGGAATCCGGCAGCTCTTATATCGGAGCGTTGATCGGCTGGGCCGAGAACGCTTCCATTCAAGTGGAGGATATCAGTAGCGACGGGATTTTCAAAAACTTGAGAGGGAATAATCATGTGGCCGGTCTGATCGGGAAATTATATGGTCAAATCGATGCCAGAAAAATTAAGCTGCAACATACCACCTTAAACGATTTCCCGATATCCGGAAACCAGAACGTAGGCGGATTGATCGGAGAGGCATTCTTACAGGCGGCATCCAATTTCAAAGACATAACCATCGACATGCCGATCAAAGGTAGCTCCTATGTCGGCGGATTGATCGGTCAGATCCGGTCGGAAACCCCTACCAATATCCTCATCGCCATCGAGAACTTCCAGTTGTCCAATCCGGCAAATCGGTCTCAAATCCAAGGGGGTAGTTATGTGGGTGGAATGATCGGATATTCCCACAAAACACACGCTAACGCATTTACGATAGAGCTTAAAGGGGAATCCTTGTTTCATGCCTCGATAACCGGGCAGTCTGTTATAGGAGGTATTTTCGGTTCTTTAGATGATACCCAAATACAATTTACCCCGGCCTCACGATTGTATATGGATAATGAATCCCTTGAAGCTTCTTCAGGGATTTGTGGCACTTTAGCCGGAGCCTTATCTTACCAAGAACCGGGGAAAGAAATTCTTTTGGATCCGGAAATATTGGTGATTAATCCCAACATCAAAATAAAAGGAGGAAATAACGTAGGAGGAATCATCGGAAAATTATATAATGGGACGTTGACAGGAACCTATACCCCCGAATTCAGTACCACGAACGTAATCGTGAGCAAGATTCCACGACCTATTTTCCCGGGTAACATAAATTCGGAAAAACCCTATCGAGAAAATGCCGCTTCTATTGGAGGAATTGTCGGATATGCCGATAAATCTACCCTCAGAAGACTCTTCACGCAACTTTCCATTTACGGCAGAAGTACTGTCGGAGGAATCATCGGATATGCGAGCGATACTCAAATATCAGATTGTGGCGTGAAAACAGAAACATTTAATAATGGGAATAATAGCGCCATTATGGTAGGAGGAATTATCGGACAAGCATCGTGCTCATCCCACTGTGAGTTTTCCAATCTAGTAAATTACAGTAATATCTCCTCAGGATCCAATTATATCGGAGGCATTTTCGGGAGTATGGTAGCAGGAACTAGCGTAAAGATCAATAAAGTCGTGAATTTAGGTAAGATATCAGCCACAAATAACGTAGGCGGTATCATAGGGAAAACTTCAGGAAAAGACATAGAGGTTTATGACGCGGCTAATTTCGGCTCAATCCAAGGTATCGCAGGAGATAAAGAATGCGGAGTGGGCGGTATAGCCGGTGCCGCCGAGGATGCCATTACAATTTATAAATCCGTTAACCACGGAAATATCACCATAAACAGGAATGCCAAGTATTATGGAGCAGGAGGTATCTTGGGGTATGTGAAGCAAGGGGGAGCACATGTCCGTTACTGCTGTAACCGGGCAAATATAGACTATCCGAAAGATAAAGAAGACAGCCATGGCATTGGAGGTATCGTGGGTAGCATAGAAAAGGCTAACGATAACGACGACAGTTACGTACTGGATTGCTACAATATGGGAGAAATCAACGGACAGCAAAAAGCGACCAGCACGCTTGGTACCGACTATCGGGGAGGGATCGTAGGAAACCTCGGAAGCCACGGGAGATGTTACCGGGCCGTAAACGGGGGCTATGTCCGCTTTGGAAACGCAGGTGTCGGATACGGCAACAAGAATAACCTGACACATATCTATATCTCGCCCGGTACAGGCAAAGACTTTGGGGCAACGTCTATCCCTCTACCAATCAGAGAAGATAAAAATATTTACCAAGGATTCGACTTCACGGGAGATCATGATCCAAACCGGCAACCGGTCTGGGTTCTGGGTGGCACATATAGCTCGGAGAATAAAATGCTACCCTACTTGCATTCAGGAAAATGTTATTTCCAGTTCGCAAAATATGCCCCATAGAGGATTGACAAACTATACAAGGTAGCAAGCATTCCCATAGCTATAACGTAAAGCTGGAAGATTGGGAAATTTCAAGGTCTCTCTGAGAAGTACCGAGAAAATATTATGGATGGCATGATAATTCTAGAAACAAATTTATATTATGAAGACAAATTATTTTTTCCTATACTTTTTCTTTATCATCCTTGCCGGATGTTCGGATGATAAAATAACACCGGAATTACCCCCAAATACAAACGATACGTATGAAGGGGTTCATGATCAAATCAAGTTTTCAAATGAAACCGAGGACTTCACGTATGGAGAACTAGCTTTCTATATCAAGGTACCAGACGGAAGTATTATCGAACGAAAGGCTAAGCACCAACGGATTTCTGGAATATCCCATTTCATCATGGAAAAGGGACTGAAAGAGGGTAAATACCAATTACTCTATATGGAATATACCGTGAAATCGGATTGTCCGGAAATCGACGGACTGAAACGCCAATTCGGATTATGTTGCCAGATAAACATAACCCCGGATGGTATCCGGATAGAAAGCACCTATAACTCCAATATGAAACTTTACGGAGCCGGTACCCCCGATGATCCTTATCTGATCGGATCAAATGATGACTTGAATAAGATCAGAACCGGAATATCCAACCGATATGTGTCCTCTTCCACTTGTTATTCCCAACAAAACAATATTGACATGACCGGCTATAACGACAAATGCGGCTGGGAGGGAAATTGGTACCAGATCGGGCAATCCGCGACTTATCCATTTACCGGATATTATTACGGGAACGGATACTCGATAAAGAACATGACCCTCAAAGATCCAAACAAGATTGCCGCCAGCTTGTTCGGATACGTAAACAAGGCTGTCATCATGGACCTGACAATCCAAAACGCAGACATCACCGGCTATTGTGCCGTATCCGCCATAGCTGGAGCGATCGTCACATCGGGAAGCGGACAAGATCCAACCTTTATCAAGGGATGCACGGTAAAATCATCGACCATCCAAAGTCAAGGGGACGGTATGGGAATCGGTGGAATTGTAGGTTCCGTAGATCCAAACACTAAATTATGGATCGATTCATGCAAAGTAGACGATAATACCGTACAAGGAGCTATAGCCGTAGGCGGTATTCTTGGCGGGGCCAACGTACTTTCGACAACACAAATCACCAACTCCAGTAACGAAAAAGGCAAGGTAGAGGCATATTACATGAACGCAGGAGGAATTGTCGGCTACGCTGATTCCTTATACGTCTATCTCTGCACGAACAAATCGCAGGTAAAAGGCGGCACACACTCACACAAACCTGATCGATTATCTGGTTTCATGGGTACCGGAGGTATCGTCGGCGGAAGCGGAATCAGCTCAATCATAACCTGCCGGAACGAGGGGAGCGTAAATGGCCAGAGAGGTGTTGGAGGGATCATAGGAAGTACTTTAGTCATTCTTAATCCGGCAACATATAATAATACATTTATAGGATATTGCTCTAATAAGGGCAGAGTCAACGGAAAAGAGAATGTAGGCGGACTATGCGGTGAAGCACAATTAGGAACTTACAAATCTTACAATGAAGGAAAGGTAACAGCAGATGGCTACTATGCCGGTGGCATAATCGGGGCTACCCCATTATCCAGTATCACCAACACGATCAATTTCGGAACTGTATCTGCCTCACGGTTCAGTGGCGGCATGAGCGGACAAATACAAAGCGGATCATTGGCGTTAAATGTGAATATGGGCAAGATCTCGGGGAGTACATATATCGGAGGGATGGCCGGTATCGCAGGAGGTTGCCTATCCATGAACTATTGCGCTAACTTAGCAGATGTAGAAGGAAATGGGTATATCGCCGGATTAATCGGAGAAGTCGGCGATTCAAGGGAATGGACAGAGGCCGAGAAACGCTCCGCCATATTCGCCACTATCGAGCTTGGCCTTTCGGTTTTTAATACCGTTGTCGGTATCGCTGATGCGGGAACGACAATCCTTAACAATCTAATCACGTCATACGACGCAGTAATGGAAAGTATCAGTGCCTATTCATTGGGAAAAGAAATGGCCGACCTTTTCCGTCCAATGCAACGAAAGGACTACACAACTTCGCTTAGTGGATTAGTCACCAAGGGGATGGAAAAACTGGAAACAGATATGGATAATATACTGCGAAATAAATTATCAGCTCTTCAGTTTAGCACACCCAATCTTCAATATGGGCGAATGATCGATCAATTCATGAACGAATACAGGAAAAAAGTGATTGCTTGGTATGAGACCGGCAAAAACCATGAGGATTTCCGTGACGCGATGAATTACAAAAGAAATCTTCGCTATAATCAAATACTGGATATCAAGAAAACAGAAAAGATCATCCATACCTTGGCAGACGGGGTATGTTTTATAGCCAGCACAGCCGCTTTTGTCGCCGGATTCGTTACCACAGGTGGTGTCAGCACGATAATCGCTGCGGCCGGTGTGGTCGTCAGTGTGGTCGGATACGCAAACTCCATAACAGCTATAGCGGACGATTTCCAAGAAAATGCTGTGGTAATCAGCCAATGTGTCAGCTTCGGAAACATTAGGGCGAAAACAGGCCCGTACGGCGATTACAACGGAGGACTCATCGGGCATTTTGATGAAGGTTGCCTGATATCGGATTGCCTAAACGGAAGCGATGGCAATAAAATAGGAGGAGCTACGGTAGGAAGTCCGGAAAAGCAAGCTGTCGTAAAAAAATGCCTGAATATCGGTAGCCAGTGGAAAAATTTCGCCTATACGGGTAATGCACTAAGCCGATTTGAAGATAACTATTGCCTAGAAAATACGATCGAAAATAGAAATATCCATGGTGCCACCGGCTTAACCCTGCCACAATTATCGACCACTTCCACATTCCAAGGCTGGGATTTCCAAAGACTTTGGAAGATTCCCTACACAGGACTGGGCTACTTCCCGGTTCCTTATCAATCTGAGATGCAATACAAAGAACCCCAATTATAAAAACAAGCAAATATGAAAACGATTAATAAGCCTATCTGGCACTTACTTCTATACCTGTTCATCTTATCGCTGGCCGGAAGTTGTTCAGATGACGATATGCGGAGAAACAGCATCGGTTCTTCCTTGAAAGAAAACGGCGACCATTCGGTCAGCTCCTTTACTTTGCCCCAAGAGAATAGTGAAATCATCAATAAGGACGGGATCATATACCTACAACTCACGTCATTGAGTGACAATAGCACTCTCGATTTCGAGGGAAACTTAAGATTCCTTTCGGGAAATCTCACTTGCGAAATCTATATCCCGAACAATCAAGAAATCGCCGACGGGGATTATATAATGTGGATACGGAGCGAAATGGAAGGAAATTTATACCCTCAAGGTTATCGCCTTACGTTCCAAGAGCAAATGGTAAGCGCTGTACTTGCCACTGTACATAAATATGACCAATTGCAAGGAAAAGGCACAGTAGATCATCCCTATTTGATCACGTCCACCGAGGACTTCGCATATATGGTACAGCAGCTCCTTATGTATGACAGTAGCCATGGTAAAAACCAATATTTTAAACAGGTAGCCGATATTTTAGCGCCTGTCACCGACTGTCTTTACCAAGGAAATGGTTATAAATGCGCCCCCTTTGCCGGCATATACGATGGAAACTCGAAACAAATACAGGGTATGGCGTTCACTGGAAGTTCCACGGAAGAATCAGTTGGCCTATTTTCCACGCTCCTTGACGGAGCCATCATCCGTAACCTTACCCTTATGGGTGCGAATATCCAAAGTCCAGGCTCCAAATGCGGTCTTCTTGCAGGAGTAGCACAAGGGGAGGTACGTATAGAGAACGTGGAGGTACGTGGTACGATTAATATGGGAAAAGATAAAATCGGAGGGCTGATTGGCTATGCGGAAAAAGCAGGCAACAAACAAGGCCACCTCACGATCAATGATACTAAATTCTATGTAACCTTCGTTGATAACGGATCTTATGTCGGAGGATTGGTTGGATGGGCCGAAAGCGTACAAATGGATATCAATAATATAACAACATCCTCTCCCTTCGGCATATTAACCGGAAAAGATAATACAGGAGGTTTAATCGGTAAATTGTATGGTACAATATCCGCCAATAACATTAAATTGACACACACCACCGATGATCCGAATATGAAAATCATCACAGGAAATAATCGTACCGGAGGATTGATAGGTGAATTCTATATGACCAATTCTTCCTCTTTAAATAATATCACGGTTAATCTGCCTATTGATGGACACGATGAAGTGGGAGGATTGATTGGGAAGTTGTATGTATCTTCAACGAGTTCTTTCACGCTAAGCATAGACACTTATAACAAATCTACGGGATCTCAAGGAGATCAACCTATTAAAGGAGAAAGTAAGATAGGAGGACTAATCGGTTTATCATCCGCAAAACAAGGTAATATCATTTTAAAATTAATCGGGGAATCCACAATCACATCCCCTATCACTTCTTCTGGCAAATATGCGGGGGGTGTTTTAGGCCAAGCGCAACAAACAAAGATAGAATTTAACAATTCCGCCAAAATAAATTTAAACATCGCAAACATAAAGGCCAATCAGTATGCGGGAGGTTTCGCCGGTTCATTGGAAAACGGTGGAACAATTAATGTAAATACACAAAAAGTACAATTAAGCCCTTTAATGTCTATTAGAGGAAACAGTGGATTAGGAGGTTTCTCCGGAATAATTGTATCAACGAATCTCAAAGGAGACTATAAGCCAAACTTCAGCGATACCGATGTGATAACCAATAAGGACAATACGCCATTCTTCGCAGGTAAAATCAATTCTGACGACAAGAGTTCTAGTGCCCAATACATAGGTGGTATAGCGGGAAGCGTAGATAATTCAAGTATAGAAGGCTTCTATGTCACTCCTTCTTTATGTGGCAATCGATACGTCGGTGGAATTGCCGGAAGCGTAAATAACACAACCGTCTACAACTGCGCAGCCAATTGTGGCGTATTTAACAACGGAAGTTATAGCGAAGCCTATTCGTTGGGTGGAATCATCGGATATTTATCCAACAACAAAGCGTGCAACTACGAGAATTTGGTGAATTATACATCCATTAATGATGTCGGAGATGGTATAGGAGGTATAATCGGACATGCAGACTGTTCCTCAAACATTACATTGAGAAAAGTCGTAAATCTCAAAAATTTAACCGCTAATTATAGAATAGGTGGTATTATTGGGTACATTTCGGGAACAAGCGTAGTTAAAATTTATCACTCTGCAAATTACGGAGATATCAGCGGTAAAAAAGGAAGATGGGATAAAAACGATGCCATAGGTGGTATCGTTGGCTACTCTTCGATGAATGTGCAGATCCATAACTCCGTAAATCACGGACATGTCACAGCAAGTAAAGACTATTGGGGCGCAGGTGGAATTTTAGGATACGCAAACTGTAGTATTCCATGGGTTAATTGTTGTTGTAACTGGGGAAATATAGATCTCTCCAGAGACTCTGAAAAAGAAAATGGCGGTATAGGTGGTCTTATCGGTAGCATCGAACATACGAAAGCAGGCAATTGGAACATAACAGATTGTTATAACCAAGGAACTGTCACAGGGCAAAAGCACTCAACATCCTGGGGAAGGAGAGATTACAGAGGAGGTATTGTCGGAAATATGGGAAAAGACGCAAATTGCCACTTCGTCATAAACGCCGCAAAAGTGGACTATGGGAATGCCCTTGCCGGGTATCTTACCGATAAAAACATGAAGTCGAGCTATTTAGTAAAGGATACGGGAAAAGATTTCGCAGCAACCGCAACCCTGCCAGATAGCCGTAAAGGAGACGAAAGCGAAAAGACTTTATATTCCGGATTCGATTTCCAAGGAACTTGGCAGATAGGAGGAACACACAACCAAATATGCGCACAACTCCCTTATTTGCAATCTTGTTATTTCCAATTCGCAAAATACAACCCATAAGATACGCCCCTTTTAACATCATCTATATATATCCAAATCGGGTGCAAACTATTCATCGGTTTGCGCCCGATTATCACAAAAGACTTCGTATATTTGCGAAGTTTATATCTCATATACATTACTTAATACACAAATACAAAATGAAAAAGTATCTTATTCTTGCCGCATCAGCCCTGCTCCTAGCCGCATGCAGCGAAAAACCGGGTTACGAGATCAACGGTACCGTAGCGAACACCGATCTAAACGGAAAATACGTTTACCTGTATGAATATGGCGTACAAGATGCCGCCCCAATGGATAGCGCATTGGTGCAAAACGGTACGTTCACGTTCAAGGGAACACAGAACGCCCCCGCCTTACGCAAGCTTGCCTTCGCCGAGGATGTCGTGGAACCCAAACGTGCCGCTTCCGGCGAGAACGCCCCTTTCACAAGCGTATTCGTATTGGAGAACGGTAAATTACAGGCTATTCTTGATGAGGCAGCTTCCGCCGTTTCTGGAACACCGGAGAATGACGGATTGAAAGCCCTGCAAGCACAAATGAAGACTTTGCGTGCGGATCTGGAGAAACTTTCCGCCGACATGAAATCAGAGGACAAGGAAGTCGTAAGCGCCGCCGAGAAGAAATATGACGAGATCGACCAAAAGGTAACCGATGCCGTCAAGACTTACATATTGAATAATACGACCAAGCAATCCGCCGCCAAGTTATTATACGATTTCCGTTATAGCTTGGACGAGGCGGCCCAGAACGAGATTATCGCCAAGGCGGACTCCGCTTTCAAGGCCGTTCCAAACATCGATAAGCTCATGGCTCACCTAGATGTACTGAAAACCGTAGCCGTAGGCAAGAAGTTCGTGGACTTCGAGATGGCCGACCCGAACGGTAAGACGCACAAGCTATCCGAGTTCGTAGGCAATGGCAAGAACATCGTGTTGATCGACTTTTGGGCAAGCTGGTGTCCTCCTTGCCGCCGGGATATGCCAAATTTGGTAGCCGCTTACAAGAAATACAAGAACAAAGGTTTCGAGATCGTCGGTATCTCCTTGGATAGCAAGGCTGACGCATGGGCGAAAGGCGTAAAGGACCTAAATATCACATGGCCCCAACTCTCCGACTTGCAAGGCTGGAAAAACTCCGGTGCTCAACTATACGGGGTAAACAGCATCCCTCACACCGTATTGGTGGATAAGGACGGAACGATCATCGCCAAGAACCTACATGGCGAGGAGATCGACGCTAAACTTCAAGAAATATTGAAATAATAATAACAATAACACGATATGTCCGCCCAAATCACGTTAAACTGGACGAAGGACTCGACTTTCGAGACCTTGCTGGACGGCCATAAGGTTACGATCGACACA
Source organism: Parabacteroides sp. AM17-47 (assembly GCF_003434625.1). NCBI lineage: Bacteria > Pseudomonadati > Bacteroidota > Bacteroidia > Bacteroidales > Tannerellaceae > Parabacteroides > Parabacteroides sp. AM17-47. The sequence continues at coordinate 81,094 of NZ_QTLI01000001.1, read as the reverse complement.
ACAGCCGAGAACGGGGGTAATAATGAAGGCCCCCGTCCTAAGGCTTTAATGCTGGTCGCCTTGGCCGGATGCAGCGCAATGGACGTAATCTCCCTTTTCCTTAAAATGAGAGTACGTTTCGACAAAATCTCTATCGACGTAACCGCAGAGACTTCGGATACGATCCCGATGGTATATACCGCATTCCACGCTACATACTATATCGACGGGAACATCGGGGACGCCGCCAAAATAGAGAAAGCGATTCGCCTTTCACAGGAAAAATACTGTGGCGTAGGACTTATGATGAAAAAGATAGGCCCGATTACCTACGATATCTTACTGAACGGCGAACCGCTTAAACCACAAAAACATGAAGATTAGAAAACAGTTCTTACTTTTATTTATCTCTACCAGTCACTTGTTCGTATATGCGCAAAACACGGAACCTTCAATGTTTACGAAAGAGGCTAACGAACAAGTGGTGAAATCACTCCCGTTTGATAACAAACAAGATTTTGAAGACGCTACCCGTGGCTTTATCGCCACGATAGACGAACCTTCCATTACCGACGAGACAGGAAAAGAGGTGTATGGATTAACTGTCTGGGATTTCCTGCGTCAAGAGACTCCGGCATCCGCCAACCCTAGTCTTTGGCGACAAGGGCAACTCAACCGCATACACGGCTTATTTGAGGTATTACCCGGTAAAATATACCAGATACGAGGATTCGACCTCGCAAATATGACGTTTATCCGTAGTGATAACGGTTGGATCGTCATAGATGTATTGCTCTCGAAAGAGACGGCCCTAGCAGGTTATAATCTTCTGAAGAAACATGTAGAAGATCTTCCGGTCAAGGCGGTTATCTATACGCATCCTCATGTGGACCATTTCGCGGGAATAGACGCTATATTGGAGAACGCCCCCAATAAGCCCGAAACGATCGAGATCATTGGCCCCAAGGGTTTCTTTGAAGATGCCGTCAGCGAGAACCTGATGGCGGGTGTAGCCATGGGGCGAAGAGCGACCTATATGTATGGCCGCAGTCTACCTAAAAATGAGAAAGGAAATATAGGTACTGGTTTAGGACAAACTACCGCGGCAGGAACTACGGGCTTGGTCCCTCCTACCCGTGAGATATCCGAGGAGGGCGAGACTTTACGAATTGATGGTGTCGAGATCGTATTCATGTCCGTACCCGGCGCCGAGGCTCCCTCGGAAATCATGATGTACTTCCCTGAGATGAAAGCTTTCTGCGTAGCCGAGGAAATCAACCGTACCCTGCACAACCTGCTGACCTTACGAGGGGCGAAGGTCCGGAACGGCCAATTATGGAGCAAATATATCGACCGGGCGATCACGGAGTGCGGCGATCAGGTAGAGGTATCCTTCTCTACCCACCATTGGCCGACTTGGGACAATAAGAACATCGTCGCTTACTGGGAAAAGCAGCGGGATTTGTATCGCTACCTACACGATCAGACACTTCACCTCGCCAACCAAGGATATACGCCTCGAGAAATAGCGGAGATGATTAAATTACCAAGCTCTATCGCCAACGAGTTCGCCAACCGGGGATATTATGGAACCGTTAGCCATAACGTAAAAGCCCAATATCAAATGTATTTCGGCTGGTTCGACGGCATCCCCGCCCATCTGAACCCACTCCCGCCGGTAGAAGAAGGTAAAAAATACGTAGAGGCTATCGGAGGAGAGGACGAGGTAATGAAAAAGGCGCGAGAGGCATACAATCAAGGAGAATACCGTTGGACGGCTACTTTGCTGAACCATCTCGTTTTCGCTAATCCAAAGCATAAACCCGCCCGCCAATTACTTGCGGACACGTACGCTCAATTGGGCTACCAAGCGGAAAGCGGCCCGTGGCGTAATTTCTACCTGACCGGAGCTATGGAACTGACCGAAGGCATCGCTGGCAAAGGCAAGGCCAACTCAAACCGGGCACGTATGTCCCAGAACCTAAGTCCCGAAATGCTATTCGATTTGCTCGCTATCCAAATAAATGGAGAAAAAGCGGCCGATAAAGACTTAATAATAAATATTATCTTAACCGATACGAACGAACAAGCCACCTTGATCTTAAAGAACGGCGCCTTATCGAACCGTATCGGCAGGCTCCATCCGGCCCCTACCGTAACTTTGGAAGGAGACAAACAAGTCATCTACGCAAGTCTCATGCAGCCGGAGAATATAGCGGCAAATCTGCAAGCCCATAAGTTATCGGTAACCGGGAAACTTGAAAGCCTAAAAGAGCTATTCTCCACTTTTGAGGCTCCGGACGCTTATTTTAATATCATCGAGCCTTAAACCTTTCCCGCCTCTTGCATGGCTGGATTAAAAAATTTATCTTTGTGCGATCTTTAGAGAAAGCGATATTACTATAAAATTAGCATAAGGTTTTATTACACTTTAATATAATAAATTAGCGATTATGATTTATTCACATGAAGTTCAACACATGTGTGTTGTAAAGAAGGGAGCTAACCACCAGTGCGCTCCGATTCCTGAAGAAGGAAAGTGGGTTAGAGCAACTCAGATCACTGATATCTCTGGTTTGACTCACGGTATCGGTTGGTGCGCGCCGAAACAAGGTGGATGTAAGCTGACATTAAACGTTAAAGAAGGAATCATCCAAGAGGCTCTTGTAGAGACAATCGGTTGTTCCGGTATGACTCACTCAGCGGCTATGGCTTCTGAGATCCTTCCGGGTAAAACCCTTTTGGAAGCATTGAACACAGACCTTGTTTGTGACGCTATCAACACCGCTATGCGCGAGTTGTTCTTGCAGATCGTTTACGGTCGTACACAGTCCGCTTTCTCTGAGGGAGGTCTGCCTGTAGGCGCTGGCTTGGAAGACCTTGGTAAAGGTTTGCGTAGCCAAGTGGGTACGATGTTCGGTACATTGGCTAAAGGTCCCCGCTACTTGGAGATGGCCGAGGGATATTGCACACGCATGGCTTTGGACGCTGATGACGAAGTAATCGGTTATGAATTCATCCACTTGGGTAAATTCATGGATATGGTAAAGAAGGGTATGGACGCTAACGAGGCACTGGAAAAGGCGAAAGGCTCTTACGGTCGTTTCAAAGAAGCTGTAAAATATATCGATCCTCGTAATGAATAAGAAAACATTTACACGTGTCCTCATCGGGCTGAGCGTTATCACGGCCGTGGCTACGCTTATCACGTATTTCGTGATGAAGCCGGAGAAACCGTGGTTGGCGTTTTACGTGGCTTGTTGCGGCGGTGTATTGGTTTTCAACTTTCTGATATCTTTATTCCTAGTAAATAAGAATTTTAAAAAGTAAAAAATAATATGGCTTTATTTGAAAGTTATGACCGTCGTATTGATCATATCAACGCGGTATTAAACGAATATGGTATCAACGGTATCGAAGACGCAAAGGCTATCTGCGATGCTAAGGGTATCGACCCTTATACAATGTGTAAGGAAACTCAACCGATCTGTTTCGAGAACGCTTGCTGGGCTTACGTAGTAGGTGCCGCTATCGCTATCAAGAAAGGTTGTACGAACGCTGCCGAGGCTGCCGAGGCTATCGGTATCGGTTTACAGGCATTCTGTATCGCTGGTTCTGTTGCGGATGACCGTAAGGTGGGTATCGGCCACGGTAACTTGGCCGCTCGTTTGCTTCGCGAGGAGACTAAGTGTTTCGCTTTCTTGGCTGGCCACGAGTCTTTCGCCGCAGCTGAGGGTGCTATCAAGATCGCCGAGATGGCAAACAAGGTTCGTAAAGAGCCTTTGCGTGTTATCTTGAACGGTTTAGGTAAGGATGCCGCTAAGATCATCTCTCGTATCAACGGTTTCACGTATGTACAGACTCAGTTCGACTACATGACAGGTGAGGTGAACGTTATCGAGGAGAAAGCTTATTCTAACGGTCTTCGTGCGAAAGTTAAGTGCTACGGCGCTGACGACGTTCGTGAGGGTGTGGCTATCATGCGTAAGGAAGGTGTTGACGTATCCATCACGGGTAACTCTACGAACCCGACTCGTTTCCAACATCCGGTAGCCGGTACTTATAAGAAAGAATGTATGGAGAACGGTCACCCGTATTTCTCTGTTGCTTCTGGTGGTGGTACGGGCCGTACTTTGCACCCGGACAACATGGCCGCTGGTCCTGCTTCTTATGGTATGACGGACACAATGGGCCGTATGCACGGTGACGCTCAGTTCGCTGGTTCTTCATCCGTTCCTGCTCACGTAGAAATGATGGGCTTCTTGGGTATGGGTAACAACCCGATGGTAGGTGCTACGGTTGCTGTAGCGGTTGCTATCGAGGAAGCTATGAAGAAGTAATCAACTAAACAATAAAATAATTGTTTATATATAGACTCCTGTAATCTTGATGGTTGCAGGAGTTTTTATTTTACTTATCAAAAGGAGGAAAAGGATGACACTAAACATAGACCAAGAGAGTTGCATCAAATGCGGGAAATGCGTACGGGTATGCCCTTCGGATATATTCACGCAAGAAAGAGCCGGAGAGACGATCGGGCTGGTACGTGTGGAAAGCTGCATCGTTTGCGGGCATTGCGTGGACGTATGTCCGACCGGTTCCGTGCTACACAGCGAATTCCCGCCGGAGAAAACGCATACGATCGATTACAGCCAAATGCCTACGCCGGAGCAGGTGATGTTGCTGATCAAGTCACGCCGTTCCAACCGGACATTGACCTCGAGGCCCGTCCCCAAGGAGATGCTGGACAAGATCGTGGAGGCCGCTCATTCCGCGCCGACGGCTACAAACTCCCAAAGCCTCTCGTTCACCGTCGTCACCGATCCGCAAAAGCTACGGCAGGTGAGCGATTATACGATAGGCGTGTTCGACTCCTTGGCGAAGCTATTATTGAATCCCGTCGTGAAATGTGTGGTCAAGCCGTTTATGAAGGATGTCTATAAATACGTACCGGTATTCAATCGGTTGAAAGAGGAACACAAGGCGGGTAAAGACCCGATTCTCCGGAAAGCCACCGCCCTGCTACTGATCCATACACCGAAGTCCAACCGATTCGGAAGTGAGGACGCTAACCTCGCTTATCAAAACGCCTCCTTGATGGCGCAATCGCTTGGGGTAAGCCAGATCTATATGGGCTTTGTACTCACTGCCATCCGGCAGGAAGGAAAAGATACGCTCGCCAAGACGCTAGGGATCGACGGCAAGATACAAGCGATCATGGCGCTCGGCATACCGGCTTTCAAATACCCGAAGTATACGGACCGGAAAGAGATCGTCAAGAACTATATCGAGTGAGACTTGATGGAGACAACCTTATCGACCGGTGTATGCGATCCATTGGATTACGCATCGTAAGTCAATGGATTACGATACGTAAGTCATTGACTTATGGTTCGGATCTCATAGGTTTACCGGGCTAGGATCACTCCCGATCACCAGAACTTATTATGCTCCGGGCTGTATTCAAAACCAGCGTCTTTAAGCTTTGTAAGAAGGGATTTCTTGTTCACTTGCAAATCCTCGCATAAATCGTCGAGGGAAGAATAATTGTCACGAAGTTTCATATTGATGAAGCTGAATAGCATCATCGGATCGTTTGGTAATGACATAATCTTACGAATAAAAATGTTATCTATGTTTTACAACACAAAGATAATGCTTTTTCGCCAGATGGAACCCAGACACGATCCTTATTATTTGAATATCGGTACGCAACAAAACAACCTACAAACTGGTTTTAAATAACGAGAACTTATAATTCAATTGAATGACATGAAAAAATATGTATTAGTAGTAGCGGTAGCCGCAGCCCTATTCAGCTGTAGCGGCAACCCAAAGGCAGACGCCACGCAAACAGACAAGAACAAGCAGGAAACCGCCCAAGTACCGGATATGCACAACGCAGAGACTTCCTTGGATTACTGGGGTGTTTACGAAGGGACATTACCGGCCGCCAGCTCGCCGGGTATTAAAACGACCTTGACATTGAACAAGGATAAAACCTTTACCCTCCGCTCCGAATATATTGACGAGAAAGACGGTATTTTTAATGATAAGGGAACTTACACGCTGGACGGTAACATCTTGACGGCGAAACAAGAAGGGGGAGACATCACGTATTATAAGGTAGAGGAAGGCCAACTGAAAATGCTGGACCAGCAGAAGCAACCCGTCACGGGCGACTTAGCCAAGTTCTATATCCTTAAGCAAACAAAGAAATTCTAGGATTTATCCCCATAAGTATATACTTTCAAGGGCAAAAGCATACCCTTTTGTACATGAAAGTATATACTCATTTGCCTAAACCCAAAACTATTCCTACCTTTGCGTCCCTATATAACTATATAATTACTCCAATGAGAATAGCCGCTTAATTTATCTCAAGATGTCGTTCTTTCCATCCGGAAAGCCCTCTATCCGTATAGAGCTGATTTCGTGACGACAGATTCGAGGCTATCGTGAAACCGATCATCATCGGTATTTCTTATCCATTTTAGTATCTCACATTTTAAATCAGTTCACACTATGAGTATCGTAGCGCAAAAAATCACGTATATACATCCGGACAACCAAGTCTTATTCAAGGGGATCGACTTAACGATCAACAAGGGGCAAAAGGTAGCCTTAGTCGGGAACAACGGATCGGGAAAATCTACTTTCCTCCGTATCTTGGCTGGAACCTTGCAAGCGCAGGAAGGGGAGATTATCTATCCGACCCCACCCTATTACGTACCCCAGCATTTCGGGCAATATGATAACCAGACGGTGGCTCAGGCCCTACGTATCGACGGGAAACTAGAAGCCTTGCGGGCGATTACCGAGGGCGACGCCTCCCTCTCTAATTTCAATACGCTGGCGGATGACTGGACGATCGAGGAACGGAGCCTCGCCGCCCTGCACGCTTGGGGTTTGGAGCATATCCTCCTTTCCCAACCGATGCGCACATTAAGCGGCGGCGAGAAAACCAAAGTTTTCCTCTCCGGAATCGAGATCCACCAACCCTCGATCCTGCTATTGGATGAGCCGACCAACCATCTGGATAGGCGTAGCCGGGAGAAGTTATACGATTTCATCACGTCTTGCCGCATCACCTTGCTGGTCGTCAGCCACGATCGTACCTTATTGAACCTATTAGCTTCCATAGCGGAATTATCCGTCGGGGGGATCACCCTTTACGGGGGTAATTATGATTTCTACAAGGAACAAAAAGAACAGGAACAGGCTTCCATGCAAGAGAAACTGGAAGCGAAGGAGAAAGAGCTTCGCAGGGTCAGGAAAACCGCCCGTGAGGTAGCCGAGCGAAAACAAAAGCATGAATCCCGGGGAGAGAAGCAAAGCGTCCGGAAAGGAATCCCCCGGATCATGATGGGCGGATTGAAGGAGAACGCCGAGAAAAGCGCCTCCAAACTAAAAGAGGTTCACGAGGACAAGATGGAGAACCTTGCCAACGAGCTAAAGCAAATGCGCTCCTCCCTACCCGACCTTCAAGGCATGAAACTGGATTTCAGCGCATCCGGCTTACACGAAGGCAAGATATTGGTTACCGCCAAGGAGATCAATTTCGGTTACGCCGAGGCCGGCGATCTATGGCTCTCCCCGATGAGCTTCCAGATCAAGAGTGGGGAACGGTGGCTGATACAAGGCGATAACGGTTCAGGCAAGACGACTTTGCTGAAGTTGATTACCGGCCAGTTACCGCCTCGTAGCGGTTCCTTGATCCGTGCGGATTTCTCCTCTATCTATATCGACCAAGAATACTCGATCGTCCGGAACGACCGGACGGTGTACGAGCAAGCGCAAGCCTTCAACGAGCGTCATTTCCAAGAGCACGAGATCAAGACATTGCTAAACCGTTTCCTCTTCCCGCACGACACGTGGGAGAAGAGCTGCGGGAAGCTGAGCGGAGGCGAGAAAATGAGGTTGGCATTCTGTTGCTTGATGATCAGTAACCAGACTCCGGACCTGTTTATCCTAGATGAGCCGACCAATAATCTCGACATCCAAAGCATCGAGATTATCACCTCCATGGTCCGTGCGTACAGGGGCACGATCTTGCTGATCTCGCACGACGCTTATTTTATTCGGGAATTGGGTATCCACCAAATAATAACTACCTTCGCGGGTAGGTTAAAGACGAATTTATGAAGACGTTACTTGACGTGCATACCCATACGGTAGCCAGTGGGCATGCCTTTAGCACCCTGCAAGAAATGGCAGCGGCCGCCTCCGAGAAAGGATTGAAGTTACTAGGTATAACAGAGCATGCCCCCGGCATACCGGGGACGTGCTCCCCGATTTACTTCCGCAACCTGCACGTGGTTCCCCGCCGGATATACGGTGTCGAGTTATTGCTCGGAGCGGAATTGAACATCATCGACTATAAGGGTACGATCGATCTGGGCGAGGAGTACTTCCCGATGCTGGATATCCGGATAGCGGGCATCCACTCGCTTTGCTACAAACCGGGAACGGTCGAGCAGAATACGGAGGCGATGATCGGGGCGATCCGCAACCCGCATGTCCACATCATCAGCCACCCGGGAGACGGCACGGCCGAGGTGGATTTCGAGCCTATCGTATTAGCGTCCAAAGAGCATCACACGTTGCTGGAGATCAACAACAGCTCTCTCAACCCGGTCCGCAAGAAACTCACCGCCCGGGATAATAACCTCACGATCTTGCGCCTATGCAAGAAATACGAGGTTCCTGTGATTTTAGGTAGCGACGCGCATATATCTTTCGATATAGCCCGGTACGATCATATCTATGAGTTATTGCAAGAGACACGATTTCCGGAGGAATTGATATTGAACGACAAGGTAGAGGCGTTCAAGAAGTTCATAGGGAGATAAGCGGTGCCTTACATCCGGGCAGATACATTCCTGCAACCGCGTAGATACGGACCTGCAGCGGGGTAGATACGGACGTGCATCCGTGCAGATACGGACCTGCAACCGGACAGATACGGACCTGCAACCGGACAGATACGGACCTGCAACCGTGTAGATACGTACCTACAACCGGACAGACACGGACGTGCAGCCGGGTAGATACGGACGTGCGTACCTGCCCGGATATCTCGTCACTTACAATGTTCCTTTATTAATTTGTCCACGACAGGATCACCCAACTCCTTCGCCTTGTTGAAAGCCTCGCACGCTTCCGCCTTCTTACCCTGACGGACGTAGCAGATGCCTCGCAAACGATAGCAAGAGGCGAAATCCGGAGCGATCCGCAAGGCATTCTCTAAGCTCCTCAACGCCTGATCATAGTTTTCCATACGGATATATACGGACGCTTCCTCCGCCGGATAAGTCGGGTCGCCCGGATTCAAGCGGATCGCGGATTGGATATCGGCCAAGGCGCCGGGGAAATCGTTCATGCGGAACTTCGCTTGCTCGCGGTAATAGAAGAAGCGGTCGCCGACCTGTCCTTTCAAGAGATTGTAGTATAAATCATAATCGTCCACGGCCTCCTTGTATTGCATCAGTTTCAAGCGGAGATCCACCCGTTCCAAGATATAGGGAGCGGCCTCGTTCGTTGGCGGGTTCCCGCATTTGGCGATGGCGCTATCCAGCAAGGCGATGATATCCCCGAAGTTAGCGCCCCGGATATTCGCCTTCGCCTTCGCCGCCCAATACCAAGAGGTAGAAGATGCCATATCGCTATCGTTCACCTTCATATAATCATCGAACGCCTGCTCGAAATCTCCTTTATAAAAATGGATGTCCCCTTCCAATTGGCGATAGACCGGCAAGTCCTCCTCCCCGATCGCTTTTTGTATCGCCTCGGTAGCGGCATCGACGGTCCACTGCTCCTTATTCAAGGTCGTATCCGCGGCGGCCACGCCGTAGATCAGCTTGGCTCGGTTGAACCAGATATCCCCTTTCCGCTCGCTGAAGCGGGAAGCCGTGTTTATATCTTCCAACGCCTTATCCAGATAAGCCCCCTGCTCGGCCTCCGTAGGAGCCAGATCCGCACGGTGGTAAGCGTAATGATTGGCACGGTTCAAATACCCGTCGGGAGAATCCGGGAAAGTGGCGATAAAATCATTCAAGGTAGCCAGATACGTCTTCGGGTCTTGCGAGTTTGCCATCAAGTATAAGGAGACCTGCGCTTGGCTTGCGTCCGACGGCCACGCCTTCCGGATACCAATCCGGCTATAGGTGGAATTAAAGGCGTCCGCCGACTGGATCGTCAGGCTATTCGCGTATCCCGCCGAGACCGCATAGGAATCTTCTTTCTTCCCCGACGCATCTTCCTGCGCCAAGCCGAACACCTCGCCGTCCGCCGTCAATACAGGAGCGTTTACCTGCCCGCTCTCCAGCGCCATCGACAATTTATAATAGCTGAACGGCTCCTTCAACTTACTGACCTCCGAGACCGGTCCTTCCCCGAACTTCGTGATCTTACCGGTCGAGTAAGGCATCAGATAAGCGATAACTCCTTGCGAGATCGGCTCACGGGCGATCGGCAAGAACACAGCTTTCTTCGGAACCTCTACCTTGAACTTGATCACATCATATAATTCATCAGCCCCCAAGATGCGGCTTACCGGATATTCTTTTCCGTCGGCGTCGGTCACGGTCGCCCTCGCTGCGTCCTTAAACAAGGAATAGCCGGACAACGCCTCACCGGTCTCGGTAATGAAAAATCCCGTACCAGACGCTTTCTTCTGGTTATCTTTTCCATAAGTAGTGACGGTAACCACCGCCTTTCGTTGCTTATCCATCCATTTGGGCGCTTTCTTTTGCGCCGCCACCCAAAATACTTGGCAACAAATCGTAATCAACAGAACAATTCTTCTCATTTCGTTTTCATGTTATCAGAATATACGTCGCAAATGTAAATATTTATACCGGATAGGCGAACAAATTAGGGAATTAATCTATTATGAGTATATTCGCGGAAACACTTATAAAAAACCGCGAGATTATGAGACTAAAATCATGTATGCTTATGTGTAGTTTATTCATGGCGAGCTTAGCCTCCGCTAGTAACTTCGCCTCGGATTCTTTCAAGACCAAGAGCGGAAAAGAACTGATCATCACGTTCATCAAGCACGGCAGCCTGATGCTTACGTACGACAATCATTCGATACAGGTAGATCCTGTCTCCGAATACGCCGATTATACGACTTTCCCGAAAGCCGATATCATCTTGATTACCCACGAGCATGGCGACCATCTGGACCCGAAAGCGATACAAGCCGTCGAGAAAAGCGGTACGGAAATCATCGCCAACGAGAACAGCCAAAAGAAACTGGGAAAAGGGAAGGTCCTAAAAAACGGCGATACGGATACCTCCATCAGCTATATGAAGATAGAGGCCGTCCCCGCCTATAACACCACGCCCGGCCGGGATAAATATCACCCCCGCCACCGGGATAATGGCTATATCCTCACGTTCGACGGACTAAGAGTCTATATAGCCGGCGATACGGAAGACATCCCGGAGATGAAAGACCTGAAAGACATCGATATCGCTTTCCTTCCCGTCAACCAGCCTTATACCATGACCGTCCCGCAAGCGGCGAAAGCGGCCAAGATGTTCTCGCCTAAAATCCTATACCCTTACCATTACGGGGATACGAAGATCGGCAAGTTGAAAGACGCCTTGAAAGGTAGCGGCATCGACGTCAGGATACGGGAGCTACAATGACGACAAGGCACGGCTCGCCTTTAAGATATTCCGCCGGTACACCCAGCAAGCCAAGAGGAAATAAACGACACATTGCACCCACAACGTCACGTACTCCACACCGACTTGCTCAATCGACGCTCCCATCGAGTTGAGCTGTACATAGGCCAGCGTAGCGGGAGCCGCCGGAATGATATAATGGGCCATTTGCCAATACCAAGGCATCAATTCCAAGGGATAAGAGACTCCGGAAAGGAAGATCAAGCCTACCGAGAAGAAGGCGATCATCAATAACGGAGCCTCCGAGTCCGTAAAGAAATAAGAGGCGGCCAGCCCAAAGAAGCTGGTAGCCAGCAGGAAGGGTATCAGCAGGATCAAGGTGTTCAGATAATTACCGATATCCGGCAGGCCAAACAATAGCGGTATCAAGCCCAACAAGAACAAAGCGAAAATCGTATACAATACGCAATACACAAAGGTCTTGCTGATTATCACCCTAGCGATCCGGCCAAAGGATAATCCCTCGGAGGCGAAACGAACGATGGTACCCGAATCCCGCTCTTCCCCGCTTATCATACCGATCACCATCAACAAGGTCTGGAACATAATGACGATCAATACCGCCGGGATCAAATAGGTTCCATATCCTTCCGTAAAATTATACAACGCCGTCCCGACCACTGATATGGGTTGCGCCGAAACGATCTTGGAAGCGTCTTGCTGGGGCAAGAACACCAACATCTCCGGACGATACCGATCGTTCAACGCCAACATGGCACCGCTGGAAGCCTCCTGCATCGCCATATAATATAGGAAAGCGCTTGTCGTCTGGTACATGATAAACAGGGACTCATTCCCTCGTGCCACCCGGGTCTCGAAATCAGAGGGAAGATACAAGATACCTACGGCATCCCCCTCCTTCATCCACTCCTGCGCCTCGGCGTAATCCAAACCATCGGCGATTACCGAGACTTGCGGAGTGGCGTTCAGCAAACGGATGTACTCCCGGCTCAAGTCGGTCTTTGAGTCATCGACGACTACCACCGGGGCGTTACGCACCAGATCCGGGGCATACATATAATTATACAGCAGGCCATAGAGAAATATACCTCCTACCAAGACGAGCAAGATAGCGTAGCTCGTGGAGATCGTCTTAAACTCGTCCTTGACCAAGGAAGCGATATCCGCCAAGGTTCCTTTCATATTATCGGATGTTCTCATATTTATGACTTAAAATAGCGGTTTTCAAATGTGGCAACAGCACCAATGCCAATAACATAAACGCAAACAACGAACTTACGTTTACCCATGTATAAGGGAATCCGTAATCGCCATACAATAAGTTCTGGTTGATCTCCACGAAATGCCGTACTGGAAACAGGTACGAGGCGTAATGTACGGGAGCGTACATGGAATCGACCGGGAAAGTAACGCCGCATAAAGTAGCCCCCAGCGAACCGACCATCGACACCACACTAATCACGATCGCTATAGCGGGAAACAACGAGAACAGGAATACCGCCAACGCTTGCGTAGCGACCACGAATAAGATCGCCGTCAAGTTCAATGGCCAGAAACCGCAAGCGAAAGGAATATGCATGACCCCGAACATGATATAGTTAGCGAAGACGCTCATGATACAAAAGATAATCGTATAAGGGAGCAGTTTGCCCACCACCGCCACGAACATGTTCATCCGTGCCGCCTCCAGCCACTCATCGCCTGTCCGGAACTTGATCTCGCTACCGATAGCGTACACCGTAACCAGCAAAATGATCACTTGGAAAAAGACAAAGAAAAAAGGATTGCTCAGATAAACGGAATAATCCAGATCCGGGTTGAACAGCGGGTGGCTACTGGATCGTACCGGTAATAGGAAGGTGGTTATCTGATTCTCCCCCAGCCCCATCGCCGTAGCTTGCACAACCACCGGGGCGAGCGAAAGCGTACGCAGCAGGGTCTCGAAGGCCCCACGTACCTCACCGCCCACGCTCAACAAGGCATAGTGGTAATAATACGATAAAGTAGCGTCACGCCCCGCCGTGGCATCCGCCTCAAACTGATTGGGGATCACTAGATAACCGTAGATTTCTTTTGCTTGGGTAGCATGGCGAGCGGTCTCTTGGTCCGTATAATGCCGGGTTACCCGGAAAGTCGGTACCGCCTCTACCTGCCGGATGATCTCCCGGGACATGGAGGTGTTGTCTTGGTCCACTACCGCTATCGGTATATTCTCCATCTGCCCGCTTCCGAAAATCGTAGACATGAAGAATATACAGAACAGAGGCAGCACGATACACACCCCGAAGTATAACCTCCGGGAAACCATGCGATCCAGTTCCCGACGTAAAACCATATAGAAAGGACTCTTCTTTAGCATAGCGACAATAAATTATTTAGTTGTAGAGACGGGGGCGTGCCCCGTCTCTACAAATGGATAGTATTAAGGGAGTTGATAGAGTACGGACATACCGGGACGCAATCCCTCCACCTTCTCCACCGGTAAGGCATGTATCTCGAAGGTCCGCAAGTCATAGCTACCAGTCTGCTTGGTAGATTTCCAAGTAGCGAAACTGCCCAACGGACTGATATAATTGATCTTGAACTCAATATCCTTCTTATCGATCGCCGGTACATCGGCGACAAACGTTCCTCCCATCTTAAATAAAGGCAAACGATCCTCACGTACGTTCAATACCACATGCACGTCATCTAATACGACTAAGTTCATGATTGGCATCCCGGCCCCAACCAACTCTCCCCGTTTCGGGAAGATAGCGGAGATTTGTCCCGATTCCGGAGCCGTCAACCGAGCGTCCTGTAAGAGAGCCGCCACCTCCTCCACGGTTCCTTGTGCCGCCGTCACCAACGAGCGGGCGCTCTCCTTATCTTGTATCTGCGCCCCGTCTACCGCCATTTGATATTGGCTATAAGCGGCACGTTCGGCGGCCTCAGCCGCTTTATACATGGCCTCCACCTCATCTTTACGCTGTGAGGTTACCACGCTATCTTTATACAAGGCATTGACCCGATCATAGGTAATCTTCGCCAATTGTAAATCCGATTTGGATTTATTCCACAATTGTTGCAAGGAAGCGATGATTTGCTTTCGTGTACCCTCATCCACTTTCTGGTGCTGATACTTCGCTATGTTCTCCATGGCGTTCACCTGTTGATATTTAGCCAATGCCTCCGGACTATTGATGACTACCAAGGTATCGCCTTGGCGTACATTCTGTCCCTCTTTTACCAGAAAGGTATCGATACGCCCCGGTAACTTACCGGAGATACGTATTTCCGTTGCCTCGATCTGCCCTTGCAAGATCACCGGCTTCTTTTTCAACAAGATCATCCCGATCAACGAGACAACTATAACAATCGCCAAGACTGCGACGAAGGCCACACTCAAATATCTCTTAGTTTTATCCATAACTCCTAAATTTTCAATTTTCAATTCTCAATTTTCAATTCCCCAAAAGCTCCTCGGTCTTTCCCTCCATCTTGTATTGGTGGAACTGCTCCGGCGTACCGCAGACAGACAGCAGATTAATCAAGGCTACATCATACTGATAATAAGCCAAAAGAAAAGCGGTCTTCACCTTCGCCAGCATAACCTCAGCATCGACTACCTCCGTAGAAGTAGCCATTCCCTCTTGGAAGGATTTCTTCCGCACCCGGACCAGTTCCCGGCTCATCTCGATCGTCGTATCCAAAGCTTTTACATTGTCCAAGGCATTTTGTAGCTGGCTGTAGAATTTATCGATACCGACCTCCAGATCCGTAATCGCCTTCTCCTTACCCAAATGAAGCGACTGACTAGCGATCTTTGCCTGCCGGATGGTTTTCTCCCGATTCAAGCCGTCAAAGATATTCCACGTAAAACCAACTCCCACCATCGTACGAGGCAACAAATATTTATCCAGTCCATCAGCGTACAAAGTCTGTTTGCCGAATAAAGCGATATTCGGGACATAAGCGGACCGGCCGATCTTTAGTTGATTATCGGCTACAACCTGCTGCAATTTCAATTGATTGACTATATAATTATTCATCGGAACCAGATCCTTGAAGTATTGGGCCGGAGGAAGCGCCTCATTAATAAATAAAGGAGTCGTGGTACGTACGTCGCTCCCCTCCTCCATATTAATCAAGCTTTTAAACGCCTGTTGGGCGACCGCTAAATCCTTACGGGCCGATTCCAGTTCTCGTTTCGCCTCGTCCATACTCACCTGAGCGAACAGACGCTCGGCCCGATTGATCATCCCGTTTTGCTCTAATTTAAGGGCTTGGTCATAATGGGTTTTCAAAGAATTGTACACTTCTGTTTTTACGTCCACCACGCTTTGTCCCAGACGAAGCCCGAAATAAGCCTCGATCAATAAGGATTGTTGGTTAGCATCCACTTGGCTCCTATTCACCTCCGCTATAGAGACCATCGTCTTTCCGATCTTGTTCGCGTAGATACGTTTTCCTCCCGTGAAAACAGGCCACGTCACCGTAGCGTCTATAGAAGTGATGTTTTGGGAGATTAGCGGAAGCGAGAAAGTACCTTGCCCGATCTTATCCAATACCGACATGATCAACTCATTATCCGGGATATAATTATGGACAAACTCCTTCGCCGGTTCCGTATATTTACTCAGCGACTGCCGTACCTCTATCGGATTCGACATATGTACGAAAGCACCCGCGGCGTTCACCGACGGATACCAAAAAGCGTTTAGCTTTTGATGCTCATTCCGAGCCCATTCCACTTCTTTCCCGGCTATTTTCAAGCTTTTATTTTCCTTATGAAGCAGGTCGAGAGATTGTTCCAAGCTTAAATCCACATCGTTCCCTTGGCTCCATGAAGCGCATGGAAGAAGATACAGCAAAAGAATACTGTAAGATACTATATTACTCACCATAAACTCATTTAGTAATTGACGTTCAGTTGGAGTAATAACAGCGAAAAAGGGAGGATTGTTTTTACTTCTTTTTCAAGTTGGGAAGGAACCAAGTAACCAGTCCTAAAAGAGGCATGAAGCCACATACGTTGTAGACAGCCTCTATTCCATAATGATCCGCCATATTTCCTAATACGGCCGAGGCTATACCCGCCACACCGAAAGCAAATCCAAAGAAAAGTCCCGAGATAAGACCTAATTTATAAGGAAGCAACTCTTGCGCATACAACAAAATAGCCGGGAACGCCGATGATAAGACCAACCCCACGCAAAAACTAAGCACGATCGTCCAAACGAATCCCACATGCGGCATCAACAAGCTAAATGGGGCTGCCCCTAGAATCGATCCCCAAATCACATATTTCCGTCCTATCTTATCACCGATAGGACCACCCGCCAAAGTTCCCATGGCCGTAGCGATCAGGAAGACGAACAAACAGATCTGCGAAGTCTGTACACTCACCCCAAATTTATGGATCAAGTAAAAGGTATAGTAGCTATTCAAACTAGCCATATAGATATATTTAGAGAAAATCAAGGTCAGCAATATCGAGATCGAAAAGACTGTTTTTCCCAAAGAAAGAGGCATCTCCACATGCGTCTCACCCGACTTCTTCTGCCATTTCACCCGACTCAAATACGCCTTATACCAACGGCAGATAGGAATCATCACCAAAATAGCGACGAATGCTAGTATAGAAAACAAAGCGATATGAGTCCGTCCATAAGGCGCCACCAATAGAGCAACCAGTAGCGGACCTAACGATCCGCCCAAATTACCACCCACTTGAAAAAGCGATTGCGCCAATCCCCTACGCCCTCCCGACGCTAGCGAGGTGATCCGGGACGCTTCCGGATGCAAAACCGAAGACCCGATACCTATCAAGAATACGGAGATCAAGACCCAATGGAGCGTAGAGGAAAAAGCGAGATTCAACAAGCCGACCAACGTAAAACTCATACCAATAGGTAACGACCAAGCCACGGGACGCTTATCAAAAACCAAACCGGTTATAGGCTGGAAAACAGAAGCGGATAATTGATAAACAAGCGTAATCAACCCGATTTGGGCGAAGCTCAACGCTAAATCATCCTTGAAAAGTGGATAAACCGCCGAGATAACGGATTGCAACGAATCATTCAAACAATGCGTAACACTTAACGCCACCAATACCCGGAATGCTGTTTTATTTACCGGCTGTTGTTTAGGAACCTGCTCCATGACTGTCCATATTTCTATTTAACCTCGTGCTCATTAACATTTCAAAAACCACACAAAAAGTTAGCTAATTTCTAGAAAAACAAACCCTAAGAGCCTATTTTAACCATAGTTAATACAACTATTCTTTCGGTTCTTTTCATTTCTTTATGTTAATCGGCTTAATCTTAATACCTATGAGCCTTGTTTTCTCAGTGATACTTCAGAGCTGTATCCCGGAATGAGCATATATCTTATAACTCACTCCCAAAACAAACGCCAAAATCCCTTATCTGCCATCATTCCGACCCGAAGTTAAAGATCGAGATCATTAACGGGAACAGCCTCTGAAGTTTTTTATATTTATTCCTCTTCTTCTCCCTCGTTCGCCGAATGTAAGATAAAAGTAGTAGCGCCAATCGTTACGATCGAACCTTCCCCGATACGTACTTGTTCTTTTTTACCGACCAATACATTTTTCACAAAAGTCCCGGTCAAGCTAGGAAAGTCACGCACCATATAAACGAACTTGCCATTAGTGTCTTTCTTTACATTAATCACACAATGCTTACGCCCCATACTTGGATCGCTCGTGATAATAGGGACATCTACACCTTCCGTATCCTTATTACGGCGACCAATCACATTATCTCCCATCACTAATGGTAGATCTTGCTTAAAAGCAAAACCATTCTCGATAATGGTAATATAACCACAAGAGAAATCCGGTTCCTTCACCTCTTTTTCCTCACCGGTAGCCGTCTTCACCACCTTTCGGCCCAATTTAATCTTAAATTGCGCTCCACACTGCGGACAGACGAAGGCTAATACCTTCCCTTCCGGATATTTGGTCTCATCAAAAGACAACTGATTATCACATTTTGGACAGAATACTCTTTTCATACACTTAAATACAGGATCTAGTATTACAAACGGAGCGCAAATTTACGAAAAAACCTTCAGCTACACTCCTAAAATCTCATGGTTATAATTTTTTGAAACAAAAAAGGCTATCCATCACGGACAGCCAATCTCAATTGTTAACCTTAAATCTAATACCATGAAAAACACAGTGCAAATATAGAGGTTTTATGTTATGTAGCATAATGTTTTATTTGCAATTCTCATTTACTTAACCAGATTTAACAAAACCATGCTTTAAAACATATCCGTAAAATAATATATATCCCCTTAGAACTTAGGTTCATTCTCTTTAATCTCCTTCAAAGGCAAGGTAAACCAAAAAGTGGAACCTACTCCCAATGTAGATTCTACCCCGATTCGTCCCCCTAGTTTCTCGATAATATTTTTGCAAATCGCCAATCCTAATCCGGTACCTTGTTTGCAAGCGTTCAACTTAACAAAGCGATCGAATATAGTTCTACAATCTTCCTCCGAGATTCCCATTCCCGTATCCGAGACCGAAACTCGTATTTCATCATTCGATACCTTATAGGCTAATTTGATCTCACCTTCCGAAGTAAACTTAATCGCATTTGTCAAGAAATTAGAAATAACCTGTACGACTCGTTTCGGATCTGAGAAAACGGTCACGGGTTGTGAGCCCTGGTCGAAAACAAATCGAACGTTTTTCGGAATCTTCAAGGCATGTACCGCATAAGTTTCCTCACAGATCTCCTTAAAATCAAAATTTCTCTTCGTAATGTCAAAGGTTCCCGCCTCAATCTTTGAGAAATCAAGGATATCCTCAATCAATTGCAGAAGCAATTCACTATTCTTGTCAATGATATCCACATAAAACTCTCGTTCCTCCTCCTCTATCTCCTTGGTCTCTGCCAGTATATTCGCGAAACCAACAATAGCATTTAAAGGCGTACGGATCTCATGACTCATATTCGCCAAGAACATAGACTTAAGCCGATTCGCCTCTTTAGCCTTAGCTAACTCATATTCTTTCCGTTGACGCTCTCGTTCCACCCAGCGCAATTTATCTTGCATGGCGATCTCATCCGTTATGTCCATCAAGTAATAAAGGATTTTCGCTGGTCTTCCCGCCTCATCATATTTATAAGGGTACGCATACGCTCTCACCCAAACATATTGCCCCTCAAAAAGCTGTCGGTATTGAATACTATATTCACCGATCTCACCCGTAACAATCTTTTCAAAGCCTTGTACAAGTACCCTTTCCCGATCTTCCGGATGTACGATCTCACAAAAATCTTTTTTCGTTGTCAAGTTACTTGCTCTCAATCTGGATTTATTACCTAAAACACGTAAATCCAGATCGATATGCATCTTATCGGTTTTAACATCATATTCCCACAGCAAGGAATCACTGCAACGCATAACCGTTTTCAACTTCGTGAACAGTTCCTCTACTTTCTCCGACTTTTGATATTCTTCCGTCTCATCCGTAAACATTAGTACATATCCACAGATATCTTCAGCCTCTCCTTCCAACGGCACACATTTAATAGACAGACGTAAATTTGTACCTTCCTTTTTTGGGTCTATGTTATAGTACTCATTCGTTTGTATATTATCAAATTCATAATTACAATCGAACACAACCATTTCTCCCTGTTTCAGACGAGCGATCTTGTCCTCTGGAAAATTAGGATTCTCGAAAAGATTTATTCCCATAATATCCTTCCGGCTTATAGCGAACAAATTCTCGTCCGTCCTATTGAGATCCACTAGCTGCCCCCTCTCGTCATAAACTTCAATTCCAACAGGTAATTTCTGGAATAGGGCATTAAAGCTCATTTCCTCTAGCATTTTATTACATTGTCCCATCGTCATATTAAATTATAACCACTAATTCCCAACTTTAAATCAATCAAGCAATCTCCTCTATTATTTATACAACAAATGAACTATAATAACGATTGCAGCAGAAGTTTAAAGTTATAGAAATAATATGAAAATCAAACATAATTATGTTGAAAATATATGTTTTCGATATTGAGAAAGAGTCATTCCCGTCCGTTGACGAAAAAAGCGATTCAATGTCGATTGAGACGGAAAATTAGTCAATATAGCGATCTCCTGTATATTTAATCGAGAGTCACGTAGCAACGACTTTACCTCTAACACTATATAGATAGATAAAAACTCCTTGGCTGAAATGCCACACCTTTCATTCATGATCGCACTTAAATAAGTTGTCGTTATATTCAATTTATCCGCATAAAATCCGACATTCTTGTGATTCTTGAAATTCTCTGCCACGAGACTACAGAAATCATAGATCAATTGCTCTTTTCTCAAACTAGTCCTGAAAGGGATTTTCTTACGCACTTTCACATAATAGTCGTAAACATCCATGTAAAAAATCCCCAAGTAACATATAATCCGCTCCCTCAGAAGCCCATTACCCCGATACCGCTCAAGCTCATTCTCTATCAATTTGCAAAATGATTGAAAACGCTCAATACCATTATTATCCTCTATATTATAGTAAAAATGATCCTTCACGAAAAAATGAAATCCCGGATCAAAATGACGTAAGGAACTTAATACATCCCCATGTAGTACATGTGGTATGATGATAAACTTCGCCGAGAAGTCCTCACTCACGTTCCGCATTGAGCATAACTGTCTCGGAAATAAGAAAATCAATTCATTCTTATTCCATACATGCTTATTATCAAGCAAATGAATGATCGCACTACCTCTATTACATACTGCTATTATCCCGTAATCCAAAAAAGAAGGTTCTGAAGTCAATGGACTATCTTCAATCTGTTCCGTAATAATAAAGTCTTTTTCTAATCCGCCTAAAAAACGATCACATGTATTATACCTATTCTCTTGCATATACTCTTATAAATTAAGGGAATACGAAATCTTACCTCCAACAACAATCAACAGAATAATATTATATTTTGTTCTGTCCGTTAAGGTCCCAAGTATATTCGTTTGATATTTTTCTTTCCTTACCCCCTCTTCTATTAGCCATCAAACCTTATATATCAATTGGTGCTAACAGCTAACCAAGGAAATCATAAAAAAATACAAGACAAAATTATATAATAAAAAATTGACTATTAAATGCATAACTAAACTAAAAGCGTACAAAAACACATCAATTGTATACAAAATCGAAACAGACAAAGAATAACCGAAAAAGATCACAAAAATACAGTTAGCTTCATTGACAAAGTAAGTTAACTGAAATACCAAAGCAAGTCAACTTACTTTGCCGATGAAATTAGCTTACTTTGAAAGTATGGATGTTACCCTCGGAAAGGGGCGCTTAAGCAGTGTTCTCAAAAATTCGTGTATTCATGCCTCTATACAAAAAAGGCTATCCGTCACGGACAGCCAATCTCAATTGTTAACCTTAAATCTAATACCATGAAAAACGCAGTGCAAATATAGGTGGTTTTATGTTATGTAGCATACTGAATTATTTGCAAAATTCATTCACTTAACTCGATTTAACGAAATCATGCCCTAAAACATAGTTATTAACAAGAAAACTATTCGTTCAGATCTAATAGCTTCCCAAGAAATCGTCGAGGGAACGAGTATCATCATCTGGCATCAATTCTTTTTTCAAACGAAATTTGCGTTTATAGATAGCATCCTTCGTCACATTCAAGACTGACATCAGCTCCGCCGAAGTTAGCCGCAATTTGATCAAGCAACAAAAACGAATGGCATCCTCCGTCAAATCCGGATAAGCGACACGTAAACGACTTATAAAATCATCATAAAGAGTATTTACGATCTCGATCAAGTTTCTCCAATCTGAATCCGGCAATATCGTTTCCGATTTAGAAAGTATCTTCAGCTTCTTGAACGTATCCAACTGTTCCAGCAAACACTTCGCCAAACGCTCCTTTTCCTTGATCAAGGATTCCACGTCACGATGCGCTTTCCACTGAGCCGCATGCTGGTATTCCTTCAAACATTTCTCCTTCGCTTCCAATTGCTCCTTGATGTGCGACATCTCACGACTATAACGTTGTATCAAGATTTCATTTTTATCCACAAGACTCGCTATTTCTCTCAGTTCTTTCTCCTTTTTTGTCTTATAAAGGTGATAACGCAAAAAAGATAACAGAAGCAGGGTAAAAGCGACGATGATTAAAATGATCAGATAATAAATATCTACATAGAAATGCTCCGGCTCCTTTAGAACCGAGCTTATGGCAGTAGATGTGTGCAGCGCAAACTTCATATAAATAGTATTTATTATCTTAATACTTCTTTCTTAGAATTCCCTCTCTCCAAATCGCTTCCAAAAAGCCTGTCCCATATCCGATCAATTGGACAAAAGCCGCTATGATAGATAACAACGCAACGATTCCGTTCTTATTTCTCACTAAAGCGTCAAAAAAGATCAGCGAAATATAAAATAACAATAGCCCCCATACCTTTGGAACGAAAAAAGCGGAAATACATACCCCCAGCAGACCTACCACAAATAAGGCCGGCAGGCAATGTACCCATTTCAATGATTCCGGGTACTTCTGGTACAAGATAATCCTAGCGTACCCCGAATGCCATACTTGCCGGAAAAACTGGACGAAATTTGTTCTTCGCTTATGATAGACCCAAGCGCCCGGAAAATAACGGCATTTATAGCCTGCCGCAAAAATCCGGATACTAAAATCTATATCCTCTCCATAACGCATATCAGAGAAACCACCCAAGGCTTCATACACCTCTTTCCGCATTCCCATATTAAAACTCCGGGGATAGAATGCATCTAAATGCCTCCGGCTTCCTCGGATCCCTCCTGTCGTAAAAAAAGAAGTCATCGAGTAATTGACCGCTTTCTGTATAGCGGAAAAAGAAGAATGCGCCCTGTCAGCACCACCAAAGGCATCCACCTTATAACGCATTAAGGACTCGTGTACTTGTTCCAGATAGCTGGCCGGAACGATACAATCCGAATCCAAGACAATCACGATCTCTCCTTCCGCATAACGTACCCCTTGATTGCGAGCCAAGCCTGGACCTGAATTCTCTATATAGAAATAGCGAATCCTCAAGCGGTTATTATAGGCATTGACTATGGGCTCACAAGGTATAGAAGAACCGTCGTCCACTACGATAACCTCAAAATGTACATATGTCTGCCGGGTAAGGCTGTTTAATAAATCGTCTATCTCCTCCGGACGATTGTAGACAGGAATAATAATTGAAAATACTTCCATTAAGCTAGATTTAATCTGCCGACAAAAGTAAAGAGTTAAAAAGCGTGTGTCAAAAAAGGGCACTGGACAAATAGAGGACATAGCTGGACATCGAATACCCCCTATTTTTTACCCCATAATAGAAAAACTGGACAAAATCCATAAGATACGCTCAGTTTATCCATACGGAAAAGTCTATTTATCAACAGCTTACAAAATACAATACTATCCGCTACTATTTGGACAAAGACTGGACGCACACAATATTATTTCATTCGCACATCTGCCCCCCACATTAATTTTTCCCGAAGCGTCTGATAAAAAGTATGGTTATAGCGTTTGATGACTTTCGTCGTATAATCGGCCTTGCTCATCTTTAATTCGATACCTGCCGGGAATATTTCCGAACGTCCATCCAAAGAGATCAGAAAATATTTATTCCGGCTCTCTACCCGAAGCGTTATTATATCTGAATCCGGAATCACCAACGGACGCACGTTCAAGGAATGCGGAGCGACCGGACTCAAGACAATGCTATTACTTTGTGGGACGATAATCGGCCCATTTACGCTCATCGAATAGGCTGTGGAACCGGTAGGTGTAGCCACTACCAAACCATCCGCCTGATAGGAAGTCAGATATTCCCCATTCAAGAATGTATGAATCGTAATCATCGAGGAACTATCACGCTTCAGCACGGCGATCTCGTTCAAGGCATAATTATATCCGTGAAACGCACGGTCTTCCGTATATAAACGCAAGAGGGTTCGTTCCTCTACCTTATAGTAATTCTTAAAAATCTCATCCAGCGTATCCTCAACCTCATTACTGCTGACATCCGCAAGGAAACCCAGCCGTCCGGTATTAATGCCTAAAATAGGGATATCCTGTTTATTTACCCGGGCCGCCGTACGAAGGAACGTACCATCTCCTCCCACGCTAAGGGCTATATCCAGATCAAACTCATCACCCACTAATAGCCCGCTCACCACTGGCTCAAAACCAAAAGCATCGGTAAGGAATGTATAAAAAGGGCTGTCCACATAAATATCAGCCTCTTGTTCACGAAGCTTCTCAAACAGGCGTTTAATCAGATTCTGTCTCTCGATCTGATATTCACTTCCAAATATTCCAACTTTCATTCTACGCTCCTTACTTTACATATTCATATAATGTAATAACTCATTCATCCGCTGCCGCAACATATCATCCACCATCCCCTTCTCCATAAAATGATAAAGCACCGTATAATTGAAACGCTCGAAACTACGGATCACGGGAGAGGCATCTTCCAAATCGATCTTAAGGGTTATAAGCAGACGGCCCGTATCTTTATCTTGATGGGATAGCAAATTAAGGACATGGGCATTATTCGCCTCTACCAAACGGGCGATATCCGTTAATGAATAATCCTGTGGCATCATTTCCAATACGATCACGCTTCCAGCCGCCTCCGCATTACATAGCTCGGATAAAGCATCCACCAAACGATCCCGGGTAATCGCCCCCAAATAAGTTCCGTCCACGGAAACCACAGGCAACAGGCTCAATCCATATCGGGTTATCATTGCCAACGCTTCATGTAAATGTCCATTTTCCGAAATCGCCGGAGCGAATAAAACCGGCTCACCGATCGTAGCCGAAGGATCCGGCAGCGCCAATAAGTCTTTTTCCGACACTAAACACTGGTATGCGCTATCACTCAATAACGGAAGATGCTTGAGTTTAAAATCCTCCATTAACGCCAACGCATATTCCGCTGTGTCAAAACTTTTTAACACCGGAATTTCCTTTGTTATGAAATCTTTCACCAACATTATTCTGTTAATTCCCTAAATCCTGCTAAATTTGCCGATACTTTTGTGCAAATGTAATGAAAGAAAAAAGATATACGATATACAATGACAAATTTAAGTGTAAACATTAACAAGGTTGCTACTATTCGTAATGCGAGAGGTGGCAATATGCCAAACGTGCTGAAAGTGGCGCAAGACTGTGAATTATTCGGGGCACAAGGAATTACGGTTCATCCCCGTCCGGATGAACGACACATACGCTATAGCGATGTTTATGGACTAAAACCTCTTATCCGGACAGAATTTAACATAGAAGGCTATCCTTGTGATAAATTCATCGACTTGGTATTGAAGGTAAAACCGACCCAAGTCACACTGGTTCCGGACGCTCCGGATGCCATCACGTCGAACTCAGGTTGGAACGTAAAGGACAATTTCGATTACTTAAGCGAATTGGTAGACACCTTTACCTCACAAGGAATCCGTACATCCATCTTCGTCGGAACAGACTTGGCGAATATCGAGCTAGCGGCGAAAACAGGTACGGACCGTATTGAATTATATACGGAACCTTATGCGACCTATTATCCGGAAGATCGTGACAAAGCGATCGCTCCTTTTGTCGAGGCCGCGCAATTAGCTAAAAACTTAGGATTAGGCGTAAATGCCGGACACGATTTGAACTTAGAAAATCTGGCTTTCTTCAACAAGAATATCCCTTGGCTGGAGGAGGTTTCTATCGGCCATGCCTTGATTTGTGATGCGCTCTACCATGGTTTGCAAGAGACGATCGCTTTATACAAGGCATGCTTGAATAGTTGACAAGTGACAGTTTATAGTTATAAATCATAAATTATAATTCATAATTCGAAACGATGAGTATTTTACTTTCACTACAGGCCGTGGGCTCTCAGGCGGCAGATCAAATGCCGGATTTAACGGCTGTAACCCTTCCTACGGAAGCGGAAATCAATGTGATAGACCTTGCCTTTAAGGGAGGTTGGATTATGGTGGTATTGTTACTGCTCTCTCTGATGGCTATTTATATTTTTGTTCAACGTCTGATCATCATTCGCCGTGCGGGAAAAGAAGACGAGACGTTCATGAATCGTATCAAAGACTATATTCACGAGGGAAAAGTGGACTCGGCTCTCAATTTATGCAGGAGCACCAACACGCCTTCCGCCCGTATGATCGAGAAAGGTATTACCCGTTTGGGCCGTCCGATGAACGATGTACTCGTAGCGATCGAGAATGTCGGAAATTTGGAGATCGCTAAACTGGAAAAAGGTTTCCCCTTGATCGCGACGACCGCCGCCGGAGCTCCCATGCTTGGTTTCCTTGGGACGGTAACCGGTATGGTACGTGCTTTCTTCGATATGGCAAACGCAGGCACCAATGTTGATGTCTCCCTATTATCCGGTGGTATCT
Organism: Parabacteroides sp. AM17-47; assembly: GCF_003434625.1. NCBI lineage: Bacteria > Pseudomonadati > Bacteroidota > Bacteroidia > Bacteroidales > Tannerellaceae > Parabacteroides > Parabacteroides sp. AM17-47. Next base: position 53,991 of record NZ_QTLI01000001.1, on the reverse strand, counting down.
ATGAGGCCTTGGTAACAACTGTTGGTGGTCTGGTTGTTGGTATTATTACATTGTTCGCGTACAACTATCTGGTATCTCAAGTAGATAACGTCGTGAACAAGATGGAGGCTCGTACGATGGAATTCATGGATTTATTAAATGAACCGGCTAATTAATTGAAAATGGAGAATTGAAAATTAAAAATGAGCCAACTCTCCTCTATTTAATTTTCAATTCTCCATTTTCAATTTTCAATTATAAAAAATTATGGCTCTAAAAAGAAGAACAAAGGTAAACGAAGCGTTCAGCATGGCCTCTATGACCGACGTCATATTCCTCTTGCTGATCTTCTTCATGGTTACCTCTACCGTAGTAATCCCGAACGCCATCAAGGTTACCTTGCCGCAAGCGCAAAAGCAAACAGCGGCGAAACCTCTTACGAGGGTAACGATAGACGCGAACTTGAATTACTACGTGGCATTTGGAAAGCAAAAAGAGGTACAGGTCTCATTTGATGAGATCACTCCTTTCTTGCAAGATAGTTACGCGAAGGAACCGGAGATGTTCGTCGCCTTATATGCCGACGAGACCGTGCCTTACAAAGAGATTGTAAAGATACTGAATATAGCGAACGAGAATAAATTCAAGATGGTGCTTGCCACCCGTCCGCAGAAATAACAGATATGAGACTGAATAAGGATGACATATACAGTTTGATCGGTACCGTTGCTTTTCACGGTGTCATTCTACTGATACTTTGGTTTACCGTATTGAAAACCGAGGTACCGGATGAAGACGGGGGTGTACTCGTTAATTTCGGGAATGTAGATGCCGCCGCCGGAATGTTCGAGCCTAAGTATACCGGGCAAGAACCGCCTCAGGAAACGACCACTCCCCCTCCTCCCGTACCGGAGCCGCAAGTGGAAACGCCCAAGCAGGAACTCATCACTCAAGATATCGAGGAAAGCGTAGCCCTTGAGGACGCTAAAAAGAAGAATGAGGAAGAGAAACGCAAGAAACAAGAGGCTGAGAAGAAACGGAAAGAAGAGGAGGAGAAAGAACGTATCCGCCGGGAAGAAGCCGAGAAGAAACGTCTGGCCGAGGAACGCCGCAAGAAGGAACAAGCCATTAGCAACAAGGTGGCCGGAGCTTTTGGTATGGGAAACGCCGAGGGTAACAGCCAAGGCGACGCTGAAAGCGGAACCGGTAACCAAGGAAGTCCGTTCGGTAACTCTGATCATGGGGCGAATGAAGGCGTAGGCGGTTACGGATCATTTAATTTGAACGGCCGTTCCATTGGTGCCGGAGGTCTCCCTCGTCCCGCTTACACGATCCAAGAGGAGGGGCGTATTGTTATCAATATAACCGTAGATCCGAAAGGCAACGTTATATTTGCCGAGGTAGGCCGGGGAACTAATATCGACAACGCCTCCATGCGTAAAAGCGCTTTGGACGCGGCTCGAAAGGCGAAGTTCAACAGTATCAGCGGCGCTAATAACCAGAGTGGTACTATTACTTACGTGTACAAATTTAAATAATTGAATCTTATGAAGAAAGCGATCGTATTCTTAGCGAATGGCTTCGAGGAAATGGAAGCCACGGGAACCGTAGACATTTTGCGTCGCGGAGGTATAGACACGAAAACAGTCTCCATCACAGACGACCGTAAAGTGATTGGCGCTCACAATATGGAATATACGGCTGACGCCACATTTACCGAAATCGATCTTTCGGATGCTGATGCCTTGATCTTACCCGGAGGCATGCCCGGAGCATCCAACTTGAACAATTCGGAACCGGTGAAAGAAGTCTTATTACAACAATACCGTGAAGGACGTATCGTAGCGGCTATCTGCGCAGCTCCGATGGTATTAGGCGGTCTAGGTTTGTTAAAAGGTCGCAAAGCCACTTGCTACCCCGGGTTCGAACCGAAATTGATTGGTGCCACCGTAACAGGCGAGGCTGTCGAGGTAGATGGAAATGTGGTAACCGGTAGAGGACCGGGCTTGGTATTCAATTTTGGCCTAGCTTTAGTATCTGTACTAAAAGGTGACGCAGTTGCGGAGGAAGTTGCGGCCGGATTACTATTATAAGATTTAGATCATCAATCGAAACCCAATAGAATAGGGAACGTAATCCATTGAGTTATGTTTCCTATTCCATTGAGTTTTATCACCTATCCTATTGACTTACGAGATATCCCCCAAAGAGCTCACTGCCCTATTCTATTTTGATCGTTTCAACCGCTTGTCGCTTCGTCCCATCCATGGATACCGCACGATAACGAACCGTGGAGAAATCAATGGAACGTAAATCTATATTCCGAATAACGCTATTGTACATCGTACGGTAATAAATCACATGGTTTCGCATATCCGTAACCGAAGTCCATTGAGTAGCGCTCGGTATATCGCAAGGTACTTGCCCTAATGGGAATTCGATCCCTACGGGAATATCAAAATTATTCAATATCTGGAAACACTGGAAGACCGTTTCCAATGCGGTTTCTTGTTGTGGGGCCGAAGCTTGGTAAAAAGCCGCACGAACGAAACGTGACGGTGGAGTTACGTCGCCCGGAATCCCAAGGAAACCGCTTCCCGCACCAAATGAAGACAACTCGATATTTCCTAATTGTTGATTGGGGGCCGTACCCGGGAAAAGATTAACATAATTATTCAGGTTCGTCAGATGCCACTCGAAACTGGGAGAATTAGTCAGAACTCCTAACGTATTCTCATAGAAGTGTAGCTCACCCTTAATAATCTCAAGAACCAGTTGACGTCCCGACGGCTCGGCAAACCGCCAATGAACGGTAGACGCACGGGGATCTATATTGATAACATGCACTTTCTTAACAGCCTCTTTCACCTCTTCTACATTTGAACATTCCCCCAACAACCAAGACACTAATTGCAGATCAGAGATACTTTTATCCCGAACTGCGGCATTATATTTCTCATATTCACCGTACTTTGGAAAATAAAACAATCCAGCCGATAACCCAACCTCATTGAGTCCTTCGGCGATAAATTCCTTTTGCTCCACTGCCAAGCCCACATATCCATAACGTGCCGTGAAAGTCATTCCATCAACCCCATCCGGGGTATACGATCGTTCGGTGTATCCTCTTGGAACCACGACATACTGGCTGTTCAAATTACTTCCACCCCATTCTATCGTACGTGCTACAATAGTCGTACTGTCCTTGCTTTTTAAGGTAATACCGGTGCAAGCCTCTGCAGCGGAAGGATTAATAAGCAAGCCGGCAATCGCAAATAAAATAAAGAAATATCTCATAAACATCATTTTTGATAAAAACAAGCGACAGGAGAAGGTTGTTTTCAAGATTTCAAGACTTTTTTGTATGTTTGCGGTCATTTTATCAAAAAGTATAATATGAATAATAATCTAAAAGGTTTCGCTTATGGAATAGCGACTTCTGTTACATTCGGTTTAATCCCTTTGTTTACATTGCCTCTTATGGAGAAGGGTATGCGGTTTGATTCGATATTGTTCTATCGTTTCTTATTCGCGGCCATCGCCTTATCGGGTATGCTTCTAGCAAAAAAGGAATCTTTCAGAACAGAGATGCGAAACCTACCGATATTGATTTTATTGGGTGCTTTTTATACAGGCTCGGCAATGTTCCTGTTTTGGGGCTATAATTTTATGGCGGCGGGAATCGCCACGACTCTACATTTCACCTATCCGATATTCGTAACCCTATTCATGCTGTTTGTATTCAAAGAAAAAACATCATGGATTACGCTCTTGGCGATTGGGCTCGCTATTTGTGGAGTAGCCCGTCTATCCATTGATGGAGGAGAGATGCGATTAAACGGGCTAGGCGTAATCATCGTATTACTTTCCGCCGTCGCTTATGCCCTCTATATCGTCACCGTCAATAAATCGAGGGTACATGATATGCCGGGACGAAAACTTACGTTCTATGTATTTATCGTCAGTACCTCTTTATTTTTCATAAAAGCACAGGCAGGAACAGGAATCCAACCCATTCCAGACCTGCCCTCTTTTATTAACCTCGTCTTATTAGCCTTCTTGCCAACCGTAGTATCTAACATTACATTGGTACAAGCCGTACACCATATCGGTTCCACCCTAACTTCCGTACTGGGAGCAACAGAACCCGTGACAGCCGTCTGCGTAGGTGTTTTAGTCTTTGGAGAGCCTTTCACCCCTCACCTCGCTTTAGGAATCTTACTGATTATCGTAGCGGTTACATTGATTATCCTGTCCAAATACATACAGAAAAATCTCCATGAGGCCAAGCGATTGTTCAAAGCACGGCACATCTTAAGAACCAAATAACAATACAACTGAAAGCAACACGGCATAGATAAATACATTCCGTGCCGTATGCCCTAAAGTTCTATTAAGCTCACGGCCTTGATACTGTTTCATCTCCAGCCATGTGGCGGCAAACAGCACGCTAAAAGCCGCGAATAAACAAACAAGCCAAGGTGAGGCATCCATCAATAAAGGCAGCGTGATCAAAAAAGCCAATATACCGTTCAGCAAATAAGTTACCAACCCGAACGTACGCCCGAATAGCACAATCGTAGTCCGTTTACGAGCCGCCTTATCTTGCTCATAATCCCGGTAATTATTCACGATCAAAATATTAGCGGACAACAGCCCCAATGACAACGAAAGCAAGAATGACAATAAGGAAAACGATAAAGCTTGTACATAATACGTAAAACAAACCGGAATAATCCCATAAAACAATACGACACACACATCCCCCAGCCCGTTATAAGCCAAAGGAAACGGCCCTGCTGAATAAGCCAAGACACAAATCGCGATAGCAATTCCTACACCGATGAGCTCCCAGCCGGCAAAGAACAACAAGAAACAGCCACATAGACAAGAAAGCCCCAACGTGATAAAAGTCCCCCATAGCATTGCCTTAGGAGTTATCCAACCGGAAGCCACCGCTCGCTCCGGGCCTAACCGGTCCTCCTTATCCACCCCCTTCTTAAAATCAAAATAATCATTGGCAAAATTACTGGCTATCTGGGCGAGTAAAGCCACCAAAACACAAAGGATCGCCGGAGCCAATTTAAATACTCCATCCCTGTAAGCCAGCGCACACCCAACTAATACCGGACTAAATGATGCCGGCAACGTTTTCGGACGTGCCGCCTCTAACCAAGCTTGAATTCTCGATCTGTTATTCTCCATTCTATTGTTTTATTCTTAAAATAACTACAAAAATAAAAAACAAATAACATATACTGTTGTTATTATCTAAAGAAATACTTGTATATTTGCACCATGAAGAATTTTCTATTCATATTAGGTCTGTTGATTAGCTTCATGCTGTTTGCTCCCGAAGAAGGAACAAAGAGTATGGATGAGGTTATGTCTGCGACTAAAGAGGCCGTTATGAAAGAAAAAAACACGGCGGATGCCCAACGTCGTTTCGAAGTATTAAGTAACGAGCTGAAAAGCAGCAACTGCTTAACTCCCCGCAGGATTTCACAAACGACAAACAACACTATCGAAATACGGATATGGAAAAATATGGAGAAATCCCTTCAAGACATGCGTTTGAGAGGAGTAAATCAACTTCATAGAGTATCTCAACATATATCCACTTATCAGATCATAAATTTATCCACACTTCTGTGTCGTATGGGAGAGCATGTCTTTGCCCTACGAAAACTCATTATTTAGTTTTTAATTGTTTCATATTTGTATCTTTCGGTAAGTCATTGATATGTCTTATCGGCAGGAATATTGCATTTATTAAATCAATATTTCCGGGGAGTTATTGCCCATTTACATTATTATAAACAATTAAAAATTACAATTATGACAACTAATAAATCAGGTAAAATACGTATATATCTTTATGTTCTTCTAACAATCGCAGGTTGTGTATTCGCATGCAGTTCTATCATCCCTAACGACTATATTAAATTAGTAGTAGTTATGGGCACTCTATGTGTTGGTCTATATGGCATAATGAAAGGACTGAGTAGTACCGGGACGTCATCGGAAGAGGAAGTCTTGGAAAAAGAATAATAAAATACAACAATTATCGAATCCTAAAAAAATAAGAAGATCATGAGAATAAATAAAGATTTGGCTGATGCAATCATGATGGTTTCATTTATCGTATTGGTATTAGTCGGAACTACAACATTTGACAATGAGGTTACTAAAAACGTAACCATGGGATCCCTCGGTGTGATTACGGTAGCGATGTTAGTTCTTCGCGTCATAGGATCACGCCAAAAGGAAGAGGAAGAAGCCTTTTAGTAGTTAGTCCATTGGTTTCCTGTTGTTGTCCCGGGGTGACCCGGGATTATCTGAGATACGTTTTTCTACCTACATTATAATAACTTGCTGTTTGACTTGGGTATAGCGTTTTTACGCTTGACAACAGGAAACCGGACTTATATACCTTACACTTTTCGACTGAACTTTTTCTCTTTGACAAGACTAACTGCGGCAGCGGCGAAAAACAAGAAAACACCTCCCGTTAACAAAGCGAACACGGCATGCCCATGATAAACATTACGTACAATCCATCCATGAATGATTCCATTCGTGATCTGAGGTATCGTTATAAAGAAATTAAATATACCCATATAAGTACCCATCTTATCAGCGGGAAGACTATCGGAAAGAATAGCATAAGGCATCGCCAATATACTTGCCCACGCTATACCGATGCCAATCATGGAAAAGACCATCATTCCTGTGCTATTCAACAAATAGAGAGAAACCAGCCCTGCCCCTCCTAGGCATAAACAGAGGGCATGAGTCATTTTCCGACCTAAATGACGGGCAATCGGGATCAATAATAAAGCGAATAACATCGCCACAAAATTATAGATACTGAATAACTCACCTACCTTATCGCCAGCCATCGCATATTCGGCGGAAGCAGGATCTGTTGCCCCATATACATGTTCAGCGATAGCAGGCGTAGAATAAACCCACATGGAATACAAGGCAAACCAAGCGAAAAACTGGCATAAACCTAACTGTAACATTATTTTAGGCATATGAAAAATATCATGCATGATCTCCATAAAACCATTGCTATCCCGCCTTTTTTCAATGACCTCACCACCGGAAAGCCGAAACTCAGCCATCTCTTCCGGGGAATATTCCTTTGTCTTAAAAATTGTCCATAATACGCTCGCTAATAAAATCGCCGCACCGGCATAAAAGGCGAATTTAACATTATCGGCAACCTCACCAGCAACCGCCGTATTAGATAAACCAAACACCTTATTCATAATACTCGGCAACAAGGAACCAACGACAGCACCGATGCCGATCAAGAAAGTCTGGATCGAGAAGCCAGTCGTATGCTGCTCATCGGGTAGCATATCCCCTACCAAGGCACGGAAAGGCTCCATCGTTACATTGATGGAAGCATCCATGATCATCAACATACCCGCACCAATCAATACGGGAGATAAAATAGCCGTCTCTGTACCGGGTGACAAGAACAATCCCGCATTCGGCATCAATATCAAGGCAATCGTCGTAAAGATAGCTCCTACCAGAAAAAACGGACGCCGACGTCCTAAACGGCACCAAGTTTGGTCGGAATAATGACCAATGATAGGTTGTATGATCATACCTGTCAGCGGAGCCGCTAACCAAAATAAGGATAGTTGCTCTACATCCGCTCCATAGGTTTGAAGTATTCTACTTGAATTTGCGTTCTGAAGGGCGAAACCGAATTGAATGCCCAAGAAACCGAAAGTTAGATTCCAAATTTGCCAAAAACTCAAAAATGGTTTTGTTTTCATGAGAATTATGTTTTTTAAGGTATTTATTTGTTTGGTGACAAACATACGGAATTATTCCGAAACAGGACGTCGTCCCTATTCAAATTCATGCAAAGAAGTAAAGCAAACGTTTTCGGAAGCCACTTTTTTAACGGGTAGACTGTCTCACCACCAGATTTGTCTTGATAATCTTGCTCACGATACGATCCCCGTCACGCACGCCATTCAAACGTTCTATCAGCAAACGCATAGCGATAGCTCCCAACTCATAACCATGTTGATCCACGGAGGTCAGCAGGGGATCGCTAACTTCCGCTAAGCTATTATTCGTAAACCCACAAATCGAAACCTCATCGGGTATCCTCAATCCCTTGGCCTTGACAACATTCAGCACCCCTATAGCAGTCTCATCATTTACGGCGAAGAACGCATCCGGACGATTGGGTAACGACAATAATTCCGGGGTCAACCGAAGCGCCTCGGTATAATTATCACAAATCTTGATTAACTCTTTATCTACCGGTAATCCATTTTTACGCAAAGCATCCTCATATCCCATCCTACGATTATTAGAGATCGCTAAATGAGAAGGAGATCCGAAAAAGGCGATTCGCCGGCAACCGCTACGAATCAAGTATTCAACAGCGGAGCAAACCCCGGCATAATCATCAACGACCACCCGGTCTGTCAAGATCCCCGTGCATATACGATCGAAAAACACCATGGGTATATCGCTATCGATTAGTTCTTGAAAATGATTGTAGATCGTCGTCGTTTTAGCGACAGAAGCCAAGACACCGCAAACACGTGCTTCCAATAAAGCTTGCGCACCTTTTACTTCTTTCTCATAATTCTCATTACTTTGACAAATAATAACACGATACCCTCCCTTTTCCGCCTCATCTTCTATACCGGATAAAACAGAAGAAAAGAAATAATGTACGATCTGCGGTAAAATAACACCGATTGTTTTCGTATTATTTGTCCGTAAACTCAAGGCTAAGGCATTGGGCTTATATTTATGTTCACGAGCGTAAGCATTCACTATATTCTTGGTTTCTTGGCTGATATCCGGATGATCAGCCAAGGACCGAGAGACTGTTGACGGGGAAATATGCAAGGCTTTCGCTATATCCTTTATCGTGATTTGACGCTTTTTCATGGTTCTCTTTTTTATAAAATCAAAGATATGTATTTAGGTCATATAATGCAAACGTTTGCGAGAACGTTTGCGTAAATTTATAGGGGTATCGACAAACATTTTAACAACATGAGAGGTTTGATAAACATACATTTGCATTCATATACTATGGCTAAAATTCAATAAATATAATAGAGTATTAATCTTAAACTGTCTAATGCATGAAACAAAAAATGTATTCTTGCGACGCAAGAGTAATCTTATCTGTCTTGATAGGATTGTTTCTCTCCTGCAATGTTTTCGCACAAGACATCACGATCAAAGGCAACGTGAAAGATGCGAAAGGTGAACCCATCATCGGGGCTAGTATCCTTGAAAAAGGAACTACGAATGGAACTGTTACCGATTTCGACGGTAACTTTATGCTCTCGGCGCCTAAAGGAAGTACGATCGGTATTTCTTACATAGGCTACAAATCACAAGACATTATCAACCAAGGACAAAGTAATTTAATTGTCGTATTACAAGAAGATACGGAAGTATTGGACGAGATTGTCGTAATCGGTTATGGTACGGTGAAGAAAGATGACGCTACCGGTTCCGTGACGGCCATTAAGCCAGATAAGATGAACCGGGGTTTGACCACCACCGCAACCGATATGATCAACGGTAAAATCGCCGGTGTAAATATCACGACTGACGGTGGAGCTCCGGGTTCGGGAGCCAGTATCCGCATCCGTGGTGGTTCTTCCTTATCGGCCAGCAACAACCCGCTGATCGTTATCGATGGACTTCCGATCGACAATGACGGTATCAAAGGGGTATCCAACCCGTTGAGTACGATCAACCCGAACGATATCGCAACATTCACCGTATTAAAAGACGCATCCGCCACAGCGATCTATGGTTCGCGTGCCTCTAACGGTGTGATTCTTATCACCACTAAGAAAGGTGAAAAAGGCTCCCGCCCACGGGTTACGTACGATGGAAACGTTTCTATCAGCACGAAGACCAAATCAATCGATGTTATGGGAGCTGACGAATATCGTAATTTCGTAACGGATCGTTTTGGGGCGGAATCAAGCGCCGTTAAGTTATTAGGAAAAGAAAATACGGATTGGCAGAAAGAGATCTTCCGTACAGCAGTGGGAACCGATCATAATATCACGGTATCCGGAGGCTTGAATAATATGCCTTATCGTGTATCCGTCGGATATACAAACCAAAATGGTATATTGAAAACCTCTAAGTTCGAACGTTATACTGGATCTGTAAACCTAGCTCCCAGTTTCTTCGAAGATCATTTAAATATTAACTTCAACGCCAAGGGAATGATCTCAAATAATCGTTTCGCCGATACGGGAGCTATCGGAGCGGCAATCGCATTCGACCCGACTCAACCAGTCATGAACGGCAACAGTAAATACGGAGGTTATTTCGCTTGGGAAAATGCCGGTGAATTTATCTCAATCGCTACAAAAAACCCGGTAGCGATGCTTCAACAGAAAAAAGAAGAGGCTAATTCTAAAAACTTAGTCGGTAATATCCAAGTTGATTATAAATTCCATTTCCTTCCCGAATTACGTGCGAACTTGAATTTAGGCATGGATATGGCTACCGGTACACAAGACATTTACTATCCGAAAGAATCTCCATTAGGTTACGTGGATAACGGCAAAACAGGTTATGAGACAATCGACAAATACAATCACCTATTGGATTTTTATTTGCAGTACGCTAAGGATTTCAATGAAAAGCATCATTTTGATATCATGGCTGGTTACTCTTGGCAACATTTCCATCGTTCCACAGAGAACGCATACAATAACTTGAACGGAGATAACCCGACTTCTTATATTTTCAAGACAGAAAGTTATTTGATCTCTTTCTTCGGACGTGTCAATTATTCATTCATGAATCGCTATCTTATCACCGCTACCTTACGTAACGATGGCACTTCCCGCTTCTCTAAAGACAACCGTTGGGGATTGTTCCCTTCCGTGGCTTTAGGATGGAAGATCAAGGAAGAGGGCTTTATGAAAGACGTGGACGCTGTATCAGATTTAAAACTACGCTTGGGTTATGGTATTACCGGTCAACAGGATATCTCGCAAGGAGACTACCCGTATATGGCGACTTATTTTGCGGGACAAGACGGAGCCTACTATCAATTTGGCGACCAATTTGTTCCTATCGCCCGTCCCGACGGTTACAACCCGAACTTGAAATGGGAGGAGACTACTACTTGGAACGCCGGATTCGACTTCGGATTCTTAGATAACCGTATCACTTCATCCTTGGATTATTATTACAGGGAAACTAAGGACTTGATCAATGTGATCGACGTACCGGCCGGAACAAACTTCAAGAACCGTATCGTCAGCAATATCGGTTCTTTGAGAAATCAAGGTGTTGAGTTCTCCATCAACGCTAAAGCGATCTCAACCCCTGATTGGAAATGGGATCTAGGCTTTAATGTCGCTTGGAACAACAACGAGATTACCAAGCTAACCGCACAGGATGACGCCTCATCCATCGTATTGACAGGAACCGTAGAAGGTGGTACCGGGACCATGATACAGGCACAAGGTGTGAATCACCCGGCGAACTCATTCTATGTATACGAGCAGGTATATGATCAACAGGGTAATCCGATCGAAGGATTATACGTGGACCGCAACGGAGATGGCGTGATCAATGACGAGGACCGTTATTTCTGCCATAAACCGGCGGCCGATGTAACGATGGGCTTTACTTCTAAATTGGTATGGAAAGCATGGGATTTCAGTTTCTCACTTCGTTCCAACCTCGGGAACTATGTATATAATAATGTAGCCTCATCCAATGCGGCATTAAGTGAAGGTAGTATTAACAATAAAGGCTATCTATCCAACCGTCCGCTATCCGCTTTCGATACGAATTTCCAGAACATGAACGTATTGTCCGATTATTATGTACAAAACGCATCCTTCTTACGCTGCGATAATATCACGTTGGGTTACTCTTTCAACAAATTATTCGGCGTATTGGGCGGACGTATCTACGGAACCGTACAGAATCCTTTTGTTATCACGAAATATAAAGGATTGGATCCGGAGGTAGCGAACGCAGCTGATAAAACCTTCGGTATCGATAAGAACGTATATCCTCGCCCATTGGTAGGTATACTCGGTGTAAGTCTTAACTTCTAATTTTAAATCAGGATATCTATATGAATACGAAATTCTTTAAATATATAATACCGGCTTTATCGCTGGTTTTCAGCGTAAACTTCACCTCTTGCCTAGGTGATCTCGATGTTACGCCTATCGATCCGAACCTAAACGTAGAGTTCGATCAGAACGCCAATTTCGCCAAGATCTATGCGGGATTAGCCATCACAGGAAATAAAGGTCCCGACGGACAAGGAGATATCGCCGACACGGATGAGGGAGCGTCGGGTTTGATGCGTATGCTATTCAACCTAAATGAGCTTCCTACGGACGAGGCGATTTGCGCTTGGTCTGGCGACGTGGATGTATATCCCTTGAACTTCGCTAAGTTTACCGCCTCGAACGGTGTGGTATTGAATATGTTCAACCGTCTGTACATCCAAATCGCTCAGTGTAATAACTTCTTAATACAGACAGAGGGCAAGGATGACGAGGAAAGTCTTACACAGCGTGCTGAAGTTCGTTTTATCCGTGCCTTGGATTATTATTATTTGATTGATTTATATGGCAATGTTCCGTTCGTTGATGAAAACACGGGTATCGGTACCTATGTTCCCGAACGGATTACCCGGGCGAATCTCTATACCTATATAGAGAAAGAGTTGAAAGAAATCGAGCCACAAATGAAGGCCCCCCGTGCAAATGTATATGGACGTGCCGATCAAGCCGCCGTATGGATGCTACTTTCCCGCTTATATCTGAACGCGGAAGTATATACAGGTACCCCTCAATGGTCTGCCGCCGCTGAATACGCAAAGAAAGTCATGGACGCCGGTTTCTCTCTGGCTCCTAATTATGGAGATAATTTCCTTGCAGATAACAACACCTCTCCCGAGATGATCCTGCCGATTTGTTATGATGGCGTACAGACCCGCTCTTGGTCCGGATTGTTCTTTATCGCCAGCTTTATCAGTGGTGACATGAACGCACTAGATGATTTCGGGACTAAAGAAGCATGGGGTGGTAACCGTGCCCGCATGGCATTGGTGAAAAAGTTCGCTTCTGACGGAGACTTATCGAAAACAGCTGATACACGTGCCTCTTTCTGGACTACAGACCGTACATTCGAGATCAATAAGCCGACCGAGTTTACAGAAGGTTATTCTGTAACTAAATTCAAGAATATCACGAAATCCGGACAAATCGGTCACGATCCGAATCAGCAGTTCCCGGATATGGATTTCCCATTGTTCCGTTTAGCCGAGGCTAATCTGACCTTCGCCGAAGCCACATTACGGGCAGGAGGCGATAAACAAGCCGCTTTAAGCGCTATTAACCAGCTACGGAAAAGAGCGAAAGCCACGGAAATTACGGCAACCGATCTTACTTTGGATTTTGTGCTTGATGAGAAGGCCCGTGAGTTCTATTTTGAGGCGCAACGCCGTACGGATTTGATCCGCTACAATAAGTTCACCTCCAATTATACTTGGGATTGGAAAGGCGAGACAGCGGGAGGTACTTCAATCTCCAGTCACTTCTCATTGTTACCGATTCCTTCGACCCAACTCGTGGCAAACAGTAACTTGAAACAAAATCCGGGTTATTAATCGTAAAACCTATTAATAAGTAACAATTATGAATAAAGTCAATATATTATCCATCGTGTTTGCGGGCATCTGTGCTTTTTCTGCCTGCACGGACGATAAAGATCCGGTTATCAATGACCTAAAGGACTCAGAAGGTAATAATATATCTTTTACCCTCAATGCTCCGAATAATAGCTCATATACTTTAATGCCGGAAAATGCCAGTAGTATCATCGATATTTTTACCTGTGAACAACCGGATTACGGTTTCGCGGCAGGTGTAACGTATACCGTACAAGTCTGTGAAGGAGGAACTGAATTCGAGAAATTCGAGTCGCTGCCGACTACCGGTTCCGGCGAAAAAGTCTTGATCAAGACATTCGAGCTGAATGATGCCATGAACAATCTGGGAATGGTTAATCCCACCGTAGCTTATAATGTGGACTTCCGTCTTAAAGCATTTATTAACGACAGTGTTCCCGAACTTTATTCGAACACGGTAAACATGGCGATCACTCCATATAGTGGCGCCCGTACCCAAGTTTATTTCGTGGGTGACATATTCGACAACGGATGGAACAATAACGACCCATCGATGCGTATATTCGCCGACGACGATGTTAATAATATGTTATTCACTTACACGGGTTTCGTAAAAGCCGGTAGCGCATTCAAGATCATTCAAACCCCGGGTGATTGGGGCATTCAATGGGGTTACGACAGCGACGGAGCATTAAGCAATGACGGCGGTAGCGGTAATATCGAAGGCTTCACGCAGGATGGCTATTATACGATCACGTTAGACTTGGCTGGTAACAAATACAGCATCGAACCTTATACCGGAGCGACAACCGAATACAAACAAATCTCCCTGATTGGAGACTTCAATGATTGGGGTGGTGATCTAGATTTACAACAGGCTAGTTACGACAAGCACATCTGGATCGGCGAGAAAATAGAGATTCCGTCCGATGGCGGTTTGAAATTACGTGCGGATCATGACTGGGCCGTAAGCTTCGGTGGCAGCAATAGTTTATGGAACGATAAACAAGGACAATTCGCCAAATTTGACGGAGGTGATAATGTAAAGGTTTCCGCCGGTACCTATTTTATCAAGTTTAATGACTTAACGAAACATATCATTCTACTAGCCGAATAAGGCATTACTTAAATTACCATCCTTTACTTGATTTAAAAGTCAAGTAAAGGTGGTAATAGATAAAAGTAACGCTTGTGTTTATGAATTATGTCTCAAAAGATATGTTTTAGAACATGATTTTGTTAAATCACGTTAAGTAAATGAGATTTCCAAACTATTCGTTATGCTACATAACATAAAACCTCTATATTTGCACTGTGTTTTTCATGGTATTAGATTTAAGGTTAACAATGAAGATTGGCTGTCCGTGATGGATAGCCTTTTTTTGTTTCCTTTTAATAGTACATATTGGATTTGATGCCATTGCTGACATACAACAAACCATTCTTTCTTGTGATATAAATATTGTTTTCTCTAGCCAACCAGCCAATAGCCAAGGCTAGGTCCTCAATACTTAAAGACAATTTACGGCTTAACTCTTGCGTAGATATTTCATTTACCTCGTTTAGCGCATGCCACACTTTTCCTGCGTTTAGTCCAATTCTTCCTTTTTCCATAATCAAAATACTTTTCTAGTAAACGAACTATATTCTTTTTGTTTCCTCTTTCCTACGATTAGTAGTCATTTGTAAAGTTCGCCCTTAAATATTAGGGAATCAATATCCATTCTTTCGTTTCTATGTTCTATTTTTATTATCTTGAATAATAAGTATTTATTAATTCCTATATTTGAGACGAATTACCGATTAGATATGGAAAAGGAAATGCTCACATTCGATATCACGAACGATTTTATCGTCGGAGATCGTATCACAAAAGAGACGCTAAACAAATACAGCAAGCTGCCTCATAAGATAAAGGCAGGTTTGTTTCTCCTTTGTGTAGAAGGTTCCGTGCAGGCTTCTATCAATCTAGCGAAGTATACGATTAACAAATATGATTTCGTGACCTTAGTGCCCAGCAATTTTATCCAGTTCCATGAAATATCGGACGACGCACGTTTCTATTTCGCCGGATTCTCTTCGGAGTTTATGACAAACATCAATTTTATTAAATCAACCATGAGCTTTCTTCCCGTTATCACGGAACATCCGATCATGCCGCTGGAAGAATCTGTAGCTCAATTATATATTGACGGATACCGTTTATTGATACGTGCGCAATCCTTATCCCCGTCTTATTCTATGGTAAATAAAAACCTAGTCATCGCTTATCTCACGATATTCATGCAAGGAACGGCTGAGTTATATAAAAATCATAGCCATTGGACAAATGGAATCCGTACGCGCACCAATGAGATTTACCGTAAGTTTATCCAACTTGTCGTAGAGCATTATACCACCGAGCACAGCGTTTCTTTTTACGCCGCTCAATTAAATTTGTCGTTACCTCATTTCTGCACGACTATTAAGAAAGCGATCGGACTTACTCCCTTGGAAATCATTTCCTCCATTATCACGATGGATGCCAAGGCACAATTAAGATCGACAGACTTAACCGTAAAAGAGATCGCTTTCTCTTTAGGCTTTAACAACCTGTCTTTTTTCAACAAATATTTCAGGCAGCATACGGGAATGACACCTCAAGAATATAGAAGAATGAAAATTCCCTCAAGCACGTAGCCGGCAATCACTTCTTTTGTAAAACCATACGATCGATATCGGGCATCCATGAGTTTCCATTCGATAAGCGTATGCGATTCATCCCGGGTTTCAGACGGATCTCTATTTGCTCGCTAGCGACCTCATGCGCAGGATGAGCCTCTACATTTTTTACGACAACTCCATTAACTTGACAAATTAATTCTCGATTCTCCGCACACTGATAATCCACGGACATCAAGTATAAACCTCCCTCACGACTGTATACATTATGCCATTCCAGATAATTGCTATCACGATTACCTAATCCCGTAACCTTCGCACCTCCAGAACAATTTCCGTCATCCTCATAAATCGCCGTTTCAAACGCTTTGTGATTTCTTATTTCTTGATAGTCTTGTAACCAAGCACATTCCGCCTCATAAATCGTCCGTTCTCCCCTTTCCAGTCCATCCAGACGGAAAATACGTGTCCCATGAGCAGGTATGGTTACGGAAAAATCCCGATCCTTGTACTTTCCAAGATCTCTCCTTTCAAATAAGTCCCGTACACTCACGTCACCCCGCAAATAGAAATCGGCAAAATCCAGATGAATAGTCCGTTCCTCATCCGTAGAGTTATAGACGGCAACAGCGCATGTATTCCCATTCACTTCTTCCAGATCCTTTGTCAAGATATACACTCCATCCATTTGCTTAACGACATAAGCTTGCAAGCCTAGTACGTCTTGATTTAACGCTATCAGTTCCTCGTTTTTCAATAGCCGCAAAGCTTTCTCAGAGATGGTAGTCAGATCACAGCCAATCAATAAAGGGGAGCTCATAATACACCACATTCCAAAATGAGTTTTATCTTCTTCCTCACTCATTCCACGGCCGATCTCAAGCATATCCATATCATTATATTTTCCTTCGCTCGCATAAGCGGACAAATATAGATTCTGCCGGATAATATTCTTCACGGACTCCCAGCTAGGATTTATATCTTGCGAGATACGCCATGAGAAGGCAACGTCATGCACCCACGTACCGGGAAAATTCCAACGACATACATTCATACGCACATCTTTACGGCCGGTAGCTAGTATCGCATTATGGATCGCCGTGAATCGCTCTTGCTCATCCAGACCTAATTGATCGAAATTCTGTTTGGCATCGCCGCCACAAAAGTCGATCTTAATAAAATCGAATCCTATTTCCTTAAAGAAGTAGTCCGCGTCCTGACGATCGTGCCCATAAAAGCCGACATTGATCCCTAAAGAATCCTTATCCCAAAAGGAGCCGCAAGTATTCCGGCCCGCATCGGAATAAATACCCGCCTTAAACCCTAACGCATGGATATGATCTACCGTCTGCTTCAAGCCATTCGGAAAACGGACCGGATGAGTGATTAACTCCCCGCTCGCATCCCGTCCCCCAAAATACCCGTCATCAATATTGATATATTTATATCCAACCTCTTTCAAGCCATTCCGCGACATCGCATCAGCTTGTTTCATTATCAGTTTGTCGCTGATATTCACTCGATAGGTATTCCATGAGCTCCATCCCATCGTGGGAGGATCATACGCAAAAACAGAAGATGCCAAGAGAAGTAAGGCGATTGATATATAGTTTCGCATGGTATAAAATTTTCATGTATAACGTTCTTAATCAAACAAAAATAAGAAAAGTGCATCAGACCGCCAAATCGGGATAAACGAAAAAAGGGAAGTATGCCTTTTTGACGTGACATACTTCCCTCACTTATATAAACTCTGTATTTGGATTACCAGATAACCACCCGATCAGCCGGAGCCATAAACATCGGATCGCCCTCTTTAATGTCAAAAGCGGCATAGAACGGGGCGATATTACGCAAGGCAGCGTTCACACGCCATTTTCCCAATGAATGCGGGTCGATCTTGGTACGACGACGGATCTCCTCGGGACGGATATTTTGTCCCCACAACGTCGCATACCCCAAGAAGAAACGTTGCTCATTCGTGAAGCCATCGATCGGGGCCGGAGTCTCTTTGCCCTTCAAGCTATTCAAATAAGCTTGGTGAGCGACCAACAAACCTCCGTGGTCGGCGATATTCTCACCCAACGTAAAACGTCCGTTGGCATGAAGCGTATCTATTACGATAATCTGGTCATATTGATCAACCAATTTATCAGCACGCTCCTTGAAACGAACAGCATCCTCGGCAGTCCACCAATCGATCAAATTACCATCCTTATCGTAGTTACGTCCCTGATCATCGAATCCATGCGTCATCTCATGGCCGATTACCACACCGATAGCGCCATAGTTCACCGCATCGTCGGCATCCGGATTAAAGAATGGAGGCTGAAGGATCGCGGCCGGGAAACAGATCTCATTCGTAGTCGGATTGTAATAAGCGTTCACGGTCTGCGGATTCATATGCCAACGAGACTTATCGACCGGCTTATCCACGTCCGCCAATTGATAGGCCATATCGAAGATGTTAGAACGGCGAACATTCGCCCAATAAGAATCGTCCTTGATCTCCAAGCCACTATAATCACGCCATTTGTCCGGATAACCTATTTTCACCGTAAAAGCGGCCAATTTCTCCTGCGCTTTCGCCTTAGTCGTATCGCTCATCCATTCCAAGCCGTTGATCCGCTCGCTCAAAGCAGTCTGCAAATTCCCCACCAGCGTTAACATCTTTTCCTTGGAAGAAGCCGGGAAGTATTTCTCTACATACATCTCGCCGACGGCCTCGCCCAACGCACCGTTTACCGTATTCAACGAACGCTTCCAACGAGGTTGTTGTTCCTGCTTTCCGGACATTACCTTTCCATAGAACTCAAAATCAGCATCTACAAAATCATCACTTAGGTATGGAGCCGCCGCGCTCAATAAATTAAACGCCAAATAATATTTTTGCTCATCGACCGTCGTATTCCGCAAAGCCTCACTCATATCCTTATAGAAGTTGATTTGCTTCGCGTCCAACTCTTTCAGCCCGGCTAATCCCATGGATTCAAAATATACATCCCAATCCAACGGAGACTCTATTTTCTTGAAATCCTCGTAAGGCAATTTATTATAGTTTTTCTGGGAGTCACGCAAATCCTCACGGCCATAAGAGATCTCAGCGATAGCCTTCTCTATTTTCATCACGGCATCCACCGCCGCATCCGCTTGCTCCGGACTTGAGCCGGCCAATGTAAATAATTTATTTATATAAGCCCTGTAAGCATCACGCATCTTGGCGGAGCCTTCATCTTCCAATAAATAATAATCCCGATCGCCCATTCCGATACCAGCCTGATACAGCTGGACGATATTCATGGCACTATTCTTCTCGTCAGCGCCCACGAACAAAGCGAAGAACGGAGCCATGCCTTCCTTATGAAGCGTAGCCACCATCTTAGAGACATCCGATTTCGTTGCCAGCGCATTGATAGCGGCCAGTTCCTCTTTGATAGGAGCCACTCCATCGGCATTCAACTTCGTGCTATCCAATCCCATCGCATACAAAGCGCCGATCTTCCCGGCGACACTACCCGCCTCATGGGGCGTAGCGCTAAGTTCCTCGATCAATACCCGGAGCTGTTCTTGGTTATTCTCTAGTAATTGGTCGAAAGTTCCGAAACGAGCGTATTCCGGTTTCAATGGATTATTCTTTATCCATCCACCACAAGCGTATTCATAAAAATCCGTACCTGCGGCAACCGTGGTATCCATATTCGCAGGATTAATAGCAGCGATCTTCACTACCTCTTTCTGAGGAGTGTTACAACTCGCTAAAGCGACTATCCCAGCCGCTAAAAACGGAAACATTTTTCTCTTTCTCATTTTGTTTAGTCTTTTGCCTTAAAACCTTACAAAGATACGATAAATACACAAAAGAAAAACATGTACGTGTTTCTTTTAAAACATGTACGACTTTTTACGAAAACACGTACGTGTTTTTCGGACGATAAAAGGATTCATGTATTCAAGAATAAGTGTATCTTTGCCAACAAATCATTTATATCATGAAGAAACTAATAATCAGCGTTTGGGCATTTATCGCCCTTCCCTTATTCGCTCAGCGAGACGCGAATATCCGTATTTATCCGGAGCAAGGTAACCAACAGATCAGTAAACATATTTACGGGCAATTCGCCGAACATCTAGGGAGTTGTATCTACGGTGGCTTATGGGTGGGGCCGGAGTCCGACATCCCTAATACCCAAGGATACCGTACGGATGTCTTAAACGCGTTGAAGAAACTACAGATCCCGAACTTACGTTGGCCGGGCGGTTGCTTCGCCGACGAATATCATTGGATGGATGGAATCGGCCCCAAGGAAAATCGCCCGAAAATGGTGAATAATAACTGGGGAGGGACGATTGAGGATAATAGTTTTGGAACCCATGAGTTCTTGAATCTATGTGAGTTATTAGGTTGTGAGCCTTACATCAGCGGAAACGTGGGAAGCGGTACGGTTGAGGAAATGGCTAAATGGGTGGAATACATGACCTCGGAAGGAGACAGCCCAATGGCCAACCTACGCCGGAAAAATGGCCGGGATAAGGCATGGAAAGTCAAGTTTTTCGGCGTTGGGAACGAGAGTTGGGGATGCGGGGGCAGTATGCGACCGGAATATTATTCCGACCTTTACCGTCGTTACTCTACGTATTGCCGTAACTATGATAGCAATGTCTTGTTCAAGATCGCCAGCGGTGCCAGCGATTATGATTACAACTGGACCGAGACGCTGATGAAACAAATCGGCGGACGCATGGATGGTATCTCTTTACATTATTATACAGTAGGAGATTGGAACAATAAAGGCTCCGCTACCGATTTCAACACGGAGGATTATTACTGGACCTTAGGAAAATGCCTTGAGATAGAGGATGTCGTTAAAAAGCATATCGCTATCATGGATAAATACGACCCGAAGAAAAATATAGCCCTCATGGTAGACGAATGGGGCACTTGGTGGGATGTGGAACCCGGTACGATCCCCGGCCATCTGTTCCAGCAAAACACGATGCGCGACGCTTTCGTGGCCGCTCTTACCCTACATGTCTTCCACAAATATACGGACCGAGTGAAAATGACCAATATCGCACAGATTGTCAATGTATTGCAGTCCATGATCCTCACGAAAGGCAAGGACATGGTGCTTACGCCCACTTACCATGTGTTCGAGATGTACAAGGTTCATCAAGACGCTACCTTTTTGCCGATGGATCTAATCTGCGACAAGGAGAAAGTAAGAGACAACCGGGAAGTGCCGGTCGTAAGCGCCTCCGCATCCCGGGACTCGCAGGGTAAAATCCATATCTCGTTGGCAAACGTAGATCCCCGGCAAAGCGAGAACATCCATATCGACCTGCAAAACGTAACGATAAAGAGCGTGAACGGGCGTATCCTGACAGCGTCCTCCATAAACGACTATAACACATTCGATTCGCCGGAGAAGGTCAAGCCGGAAGTTTTCAAGGGAGCCAAGGTGGAAAAGGGAAAGTTAAGCGTCAGCCTTCCTCCCATGTCGATCGTCGTATTAGAAGTTTTATAAAAAGACGGACAATAACATGGCAATGTTTCTATAATTATTAACTTTGCCCGAAGAATTAAAAAACACATTAAAGAAACGCATTATGAAACCTACATTATTTGTATTGGCAGCCGGAATGGGTAGTCGTTATGGAGGATTAAAACAATTGGACGGCCTAGGTCCCAATGGCGAGACCATCATGGACTATTCTATTTTCGATGCTATTCGTGGCGGGTTCGGTAAACTTGTATTCGTTATCCGCAAATCTTTCGAGAAAGACTTCCGTGAGAAAATCATCTCCAAATATGAGAACCATATCCCGGTTGAAGTCGTATTCCAAGACTTGAACGATCTTCCGGAGGGCTTCACTTGCCCGGAGGGACGTGAGAAACCGTGGGGAACCAACCATGCCGTATTGATGGGCAAGAAGGTTATCAATGAGCCTTTCGCCGTAATCAACGCCGATGATTTCTACGGACGTGACAGCTTCGCCGTATTAGGCAAGCAATTGTCTGAGATGGATGGCAAGAAGAATGATTATTGCATGGTAGGCTACCGTGTAGGTAATACGTTGAGCGAGAGCGGTTCCGTGGCACGTGGTGTTTGCGCCACGAACGAGGAAGGTTATCTGACAGGCGTCGTGGAACGTACCGCTATCGAACGTATCGACGGAGATATCCAGTTTGTAGACGAGAACGGAAAGAAGGTCGTATTGGAAGAAAACACGCCGGTCTCCATGAATATGTGGGGCTTCACTCCCGATTATTTCGAGTATTCCGAGGAATTCTTCAAAGAGTTCTTGAAAGCGAACATGGGTAATTTAAAGAGTGAATATTTCATCCCGTTGATGGTAAATAAATTGATCACGGAAGGAACAGCCCGTGTGAAAGTATTGGATACAACCTCCAAATGGTTCGGCGTAACTTACGCAGCGGATCGTCAAGGCGTTGTGGATAAGATCCAAGCCTTGGTAGACGCAGGCGAGTATCCAAGCAAATTATTCTGATTATAAGGTTCTTATGGCTGATTCCTCAGCAGGAAGTAACAGCCGTGGCCTAAGACTTTTATCGTATCACCCTTGTGAAGCGATCTTTTCACCTCTGTGAAACGATCTTTTCACGGGGGTGATACGATCTTTTCACTCCTGTGAAAAGATCAATACCTCCTAATGAAAACGATACTATATATATTTCCATTACCCAAAAGACCTAGTCCAAAGCTTTTGTATGTAACCATTCAGAAAGCAAATCCGCGACCTCTATATTATTTAAATCCGACATAGGGAAATGGGTATTGCCATGTAATCCTACCTCCGGTAAATGAATAACGGTGACATCCCCACCCAGATCATTCAGCATTTTTGCCCATATCTTCATCAAGTACAAACGGCGTGTCCATTCATATAACTCCGGACGCTCATCAGTCTCGGGTAAATTATCTCCATAATAAATGACGATAGGGACCTTGGTATATTCCATGAATACGGACATAGGTACTTCAATGCCTTCCATTTTCTTGGAAAGCGTAATAAACTTAGCCTCCTCCGGCAATTGCCCTTCCGGAAAAGGAACCGCTCCACCCGGTTCGTATGACGCGATAGCCTTAATGTTTCTCGTCTTAAGCAATGTATTCCATCCAACGGGCCCGCCTTGCGAATGGGTAATAAATACGCCCGGGCCTATCTTGTCGAACAAAGCGGCGTAGGCATCCGAATAGACCTCAAAATCCGTCGTGCCAATAGTCGGCGTCATTTGACGAAAATATTGGTCCAAGGTTTCCTTATCCCGCTTAAACTGTACTCCTTCAAAATAATCCGGCCAGATACCTACACGAAAACGGTTAAACCAAACCTCCTCGTCAAACGCCGGGGAAATTGTCACGCTCTCCGTACCTCTACCGGCGTTCCCTCTACGAGGCTGATCGACAAGATAGACACTAAACCCGCAACGTAAGAAAATATTCTGGAAGCCCTCACGCCCGTCGGGTGTGGTTTCCCATGTCTTAGAAAACTGCCCTACACCATGGGCGAATACCAATGGGTATTTCCTCGCTCCGACCGGCTTTTGATAAAATACGTACGCATGGTCGCCATGATAAGTATGCCCTAATGAGTCAACCAAGACCGTACCTCCAATAGCGAAGCTGCCTTGCTCATCCACCATCAGGACACGCTCATCTCGCTGTTTACATCCAACAAGCAAAAGAATGATACTAAGTATAAAAACAGGTCTCATATTTCCGATAGCTAAATCTATTTCTGTACTTTTGATTCTTGTAACGCGTTATAACGGCTTCCCACTACAGGGATAGCGGAAACCGCATCCTCCAATTCCCTCATCTCACCGGCGGTGAAAATGATATCCGCAGCACGTAAATTCTCCTCCAGATGAGACAGCTTCGTAGTCCCCGGTATAGCTACAATCCAAGGTTTCTTATTCATTAACCATGCCAAGGCAACTTGCGCGGGCGTGATCCCCCGTGTCCTCCCAAAAGCATTCAGCACTTCCACGATCCGCATATTGGCACGGATAGCTTCCGGTTGGAAACGAGGTAAATCTTGACGATTGTCGTTTTCCGGATCAAACCGAGTATACTCGTTAATCAAGCCTCCCAAAAAGCCTCGATTTATCGGACTATAAGGAACAAAGCCAATACCCAGTTCCTCACACAACGGCAATATGCTATCCTCCACGGCACGATGCATCAAATGGTATTCACTCTGTATAGCCGTAACAGGGCAGATCCTATGGGCACGGCGGATGGTATCGGCATTCACCTCACAAAGCCCGAAATGTAATACCTTGCCTTCTCTGATCAATTCGTTCACAGTCTCAGCGACGACCTCAATCGGAGTGTTCGGGTCCGCACGATGCTGGTAAAACATACCGAGAGTTTCTACTCCAAGGTTGCGAAGCGAATTCTCACATACCTTACGTATATTGTTGGGAGAACTATCTTCCTCTGTCTTGATTTGTACGCCATCCACAAACTTATGCCCAAATTTAGTAGTTACAAATACCCGGTCCGAATAACCTTTCAACGCTTCGCCAACTAATCGTTCATTCGTTTGATAACCATAGCTCTCTGCCGTGTCGAACAAAGTAACGCCACGATCGATGGCCTCATGTACCAAAGCGATTACTTGCTTCTTGCCGGGATGCTGGCTGCGATGATAATTCAATCCCATACAACCGAAGCCAATAGCCGATACGACCATGGAAGCCGTACCGCTTCCTAAGGTTCGTTTTGCGCTAATTCCAGCCGCGACCTTACTACCTAAAGCCAAGGGCTCTTGCTTATCCCGGCTCTCATTAGCTACCATTTCATTGGATATAGAAGAAACACACATCGCGGCTCCCGACAGCATCGCCGACCTTAAAAATCCCCGACGATTTATTCCATTGTACTTTCTCATAACTTATGATCTTTTAATAAATAATCTATTTGTCGCAAAAATACCATGTTCCGACATCCGGACATGTACCAAAAATACGGATAGATATACCAATTTCATCGCTCGGAAGACAAAAACATAGGAAAAGAAGTACATTTGCGAAAACTAAAGAGATTAAGCCATGAATGAGATAATGAATATCAACACAGTACAACAATACAACGATTATTTCGGCATAGAAACCAGACATCCATTAGTCAGCGTTATCGACGGACGTGAAGCAAAACCCCTGCGCTTTTGCAGAAAGCTATATAACCTTTATGCTATATTGCTGAAAGACACGGACTGCGGGCAACTGAAATATGGACGAAGTATATACGACTATCAAAAGGGAGCGATGCTCTTTCTTGCCCCGGGCCAAGTATTGGGTTCGGAAGACGATGGATTATTACACCAACCGGAAGGATGGGTATTGGTATTCCACCCCGAGCTTTTACGAGGAACGCCATTGGCCCATATCATGAGGGACTACTCCTACTTCTCTTACTATGCGAATGAGGCCCTTCACCTTTCGGGACAAGAGCGCAAAACGGTGATCGAATGCATGGAAAGGATAAAGGAAGAACTGCAATACCCTATTGATAAGCACAGTAAATCATTGATAACAGATAATATAAAGCTATTCTTGGATTATTGCACACGTTTCTATGACCGCCAGTTCATCACACGTGAGAATACGAACCAAGACACATTTGCCCGATTCGAGGCATTATTAAACGAATACTTCAATTCAGGAAAACCAGCCCTATATGGGATACCGTCCGTACCCTATTGCGCGGAGAAACTCTGTTTGTCCCCTAACTATTTGAGCGATTTGCTGAAAAAGGAAACTGGCTTATCGGCATTGAAACACATCCAGCAAAAAACACTGGAGATTGCCAAGGAACGAGTGTACAATACTAAAAAGACAATCAGCGAGATCTCCTGCGAGTTAGGATTTCCTTATCCGCAGCACTTCAGTCGATGGTTTAAAAAAATGGCAGGCTGTACGCCTAATGAATATAGAGCGGCCAATTAATAGGTTTCCACCAGCCTGTCATCCGAACCTGTCAATTATACTCCTTATCCGTCACAGCCCGAAGTTGTACGGCATGATTCTCGATCGCATGTTCCGTAATGGTCATACATACGATAGAGCTACCCGGTGTCGCCCCATTCCAATGGCGTACATTAGGAGGTGTCACGATCACATCGCCTTTCCGGATCACACGTTTCTCTCCTCCTTCCTCTTGATAATATCCTTCTCCATCAAGTACTAACAAGGTTTGCTCGGCATCCGGATGGTAATGCCAGAAATTACGACTGTAAGGTTTGAATATAAAATGTGCGATCATCGTATTACCAGACTCCTTCAACAAGGAGACATAGACATCCCCCGTATTATACTCCGACGAAGCCTTTGCGTCGGCAGGGAAAATCAATGCCTCAGCCGTCTTTACGCCTTCCTCCTTTTTCCCCTCCAAACAAGAACTAAAAGAAAATAACACAGCAGACATCACGATCACGAAACCAAAGAACCGGCTATAGGATCTATCATTCATACCATTACTTAAATTTGTCTCCATCATTTTACTTTTTCATTTATATGACAAAGTTACTTATAGATACCATAGCCTCTGTATATATATTACAGATGTTTGTAACGCTATTACGGTTTCCTACCAAAGAAATCATGTTTAGACCTATTCCTTTGATCATAGATATCGATATTTATTCTTATTTTTGTCCATCTAAAACTAATAGAAATAAATATGAGACGGATTCTTACGATGTTGTTTGTTTCGGTATTTATGCTTTCGCTATGCCCGCTGCATGCGCAAGAGACTGAGACATTGGTGCTGATTGATACGGATATGGGTAAGATCAAGGTGAAACTGTTCAACGACACGCCGTTGCACAGGGATAATTTTATCAAGAACGTAAAAGAACACCGTTACGATGGATTATTGTTCCATCGGGTTATCAAGCAATTCATGATACAAGGAGGCGATATCAACTCGAAAGACGCTCCTTTGGATGCGCATCTGGGCGACGGAGATTTAGATTATACCATCCCCGCCGAGTTCGTGTATCCGAAATATTTCCATAAGCGGGGAATGCTCTGTGCCGCACGTACCCCGGATGAGGAAAATCCTGAGAAGGCCTCATCTGCGACTCAATTCTATATCGTGACCGGAAAGTTCTTTACGGAGATGGAGTTAGATAAGATGACCAAGGAGAAAGGCATCGAGTTTACTCCGGAGCAAAAAGAAGCCTATATGCTGGAAGGCGGAACGCCTCATCTGGACGGGAACTATACGGTGTTCGGAGAGGTTATACAGGGTATGAAAGTCGTGGATAAGATACAGTTCGTCGAGACGAACGCCGATGACAGACCCACGAAGAACATAAAGATCAAGTCAATGAAACTCATAGAAAAATAAGTATAAAATGGAAAATCAAGCAACTGAGACAAGGGTGCTTATGCACACCAACAAAGGAGATATAAAGCTGAAATTATATAACGACACGCCATTACATCGTGATAACTTTATCAAGTTGGTAAAAGAAGGGCAATATAACGGCTTACTGTTCCACCGTGTGATCAAGGATTTCATGATACAAGGAGGTGACGTGACTTCCAAGGATGCCCCGATGAACAAGCAACTGGGAGCGGGCGATCTGGGCTATACCGTTCCCGCCGAATTCCGTTACCCGAAATATTTCCACAAGAAAGGAGCCCTTTGCGCCGCACGTACCGGAGACGAGGTGAACCCGGAAAAGGCCTCTTCCGCCTCCCAATTCTATATCGTAACGGGGAAAAAGTATTCGGAACAAGAGTTGAACCAGATGGAAAAGCAATTGGAAGGCCGTCTGAAACAAGAGATATTCGCCCGCCTGCAAAACGAGAACAAGCCTAAGATCATGGAATTCTATCGCAGTGGTAACAAGGAAGAACTGGCGATCCTTCGTGATACCTTGATTGGCAAGACCGAGCTGGAGGCCGAGAAGCGGAAAGACGAGGTAAAGTTAAACCCGGAACTCCGTGAGGCTTACAAGAACGAAGGTGGCGTACCGTTCCTCGACAATCAATACACGGTTTACGGCGAAGTGGTAGAAGGCATGGATGTCGTAGACGCCATACAGTCCTCCAAGACCAACAAGCAAGATCGTCCGACCGAGAATATCGTCATTAACTCCGTAGAGATCTTATAATGCGGTTATCGGCTTCATAAACAGACGAAGGGTTATCGTAAATACCAGTAATAAAAGAGCTATCTTGAGAAAGATCATACATATCGATATGGATGCCTTTTATGCCTCGGTGGAACAACGAGACAATCCGGAGTTGCGAGGAAAGCCCCTAGCGGTCGGGCATGCGGAGCAGCGAGGCGTAGTAGCTGCCGCTAGCTACGAAGCCCGGAAATATGGGGTACGTTCCGCCATGGCGTCTCAAAAAGCCAAACGTTTATGCCCGAACCTGATATTCGTACATGGAAGGATGGACGTATATAAATCCGTCTCACGCCAGATCCACGAGATCTTCCATGATTATACGGATATCATAGAACCGCTTTCCTTGGATGAAGCCTTTTTGGATGTCACTGATAATAAACGAGGCATCTCTCTCGCTGTAGATATCGCCAAGGAGATCAAGAAACGGATCTGGGATAATTTGAACCTGATAACGTCAGCGGGAGTCTCCTACAACAAATTTCTAGCGAAAATAGCCTCGGATTATCGGAAGCCCAATGGATTATGCACCATCCATCCAAGCCAAGCCCTCGATTTCATAGCACGTCTTCCCATTGAGTCCTTTTGGGGAGTAGGCCCCGTAACAGCCCGGAAAATGCATACACTCGGTATCCACAACGGGCTGCAATTACGGGAATGTTCGGGGGAGATGCTTACCCGCCAGTTCGGAAAGGCGGGAATACTTTATTATGAGTTTGCCAGAGGTATAGACAACCGTCCCGTAGAAGCGGTACGAATCCGGAAGTCGGTAGGTTGCGAGCATACGCTAGAAAAAGATATCTCCCGCAAATCCTCTGTTATCATCGAGCTTTATCACGTAGCGACCGAACTTATCGGCAGGCTGGAACGTTCCGGATTCAAGGGAAACACACTGACCTTAAAGGTCAAGTTCCACGATTTCAACCAAATCACGAGAAGCCTCAGCCGTCCGGAAGAGTTAACAACCTTAGATAAGATCCTTCCCTTGGCCAAGGAATTACTGAAAGAAGTGGAATATACCGAGCATCCCATCCGACTGATCGGCCTATCCGTATCCAATCCCGTAAAAGAGGAGCCTCATACGAAAGATCGTTGGGAACAATTAAGTTTTGAGTTCAGCGACTGGAAATAACACTTGCCCTAGAAGGATAGCTTCATCATAAAACGTATACCCTTTGTCTGGATGCCCGGATGATCCTTATAGGTCAGACGCCATACATAATCCAAACGCAAGAACTTAAAGATATTCTCGATACCGACACCCGCCTCCATATAAGGAGTAGACGGGTCCATCAGGTAAGAGCCCTGCGGGAATAAGAACAAGCCCTCATTTTGCTCACCGATATACGGATTATTCTTATCCGTCAAGTGACCGAACATACCCCGGAAAGAAAAGACCTCTCTCCATTTTAACTTCTTGATAAGCGGAATACGGTTCAATAAGGCTCCGTTCATGAAATAAGTAATATCCCACGAAGCGTACTCATCGTTGATGAACTCCATCGCGTTCATATTCGTATAAGATTCCGGTTGCACCAAATACGACAAGTTTGCGTTTGGCAAGATCAACAAAGGATAAGGGGCCTTTGTCCAAACTTTACCTGCTTTAGCGAGAATATCCACATAACCGAAAGCAGAGAACCAAAAGCGTTTCTGGATACCAAGCTCCGTCTTCTGATAATCATACGAACTACCTAATACATCTTGGAAAGCCATCGTATGGTTCAAGGTGAATACCGGTGCGTCAAGCGTAATCGGATAACGGTAATTACGAGTCTGGTAGAATTTCTCATTCGGGGCAAAACGGAACTTAAACTCCACTTCCGACATCCGGTAGGAATCGGTAGCCGTGATCTGGCCATCCGGACCGATACGGTCAAACGCGGCGTAACCGGTTGAGTATTCCTTAAAATTCCGAAGTACCGCCCCATAAGCCCAGCCGTTATAATGCTCACGGTAATACGTCAGTTCCATATTCCTTAAATAGGTGGCACGCGTATCTTTCTGCCGCTTCAAGGCCAAGAACATATTATCCTTGTTGGTATACATATACTGCTGACCTAACTGGTTGATATCATATAGGTACTCGAAGCGAATAGAATGCACGGGAAATTCTTTCCGATAATCCTTCTTATCGATAAAAGAATATTCTACGATACCATCATATTTCAACTTGCGGTCTTTCGATCCATAAGCCAAATAACCATCCAAGAAAAGACGTTTACTGAACGCCGTTGTCGTGGTTCCACCGACACGGAAGCGGGCCCCCTCAATCGCGTTACCACTGATATAGGTGTTCATCGGACCAAACTCGAACTTGCTCTTCTCCGGAATCTTATTCGTCGCGATATAACCGGAGGTAAGGATCGAAACAACCTTCTCCGTCACATAGAAAATAGGAACGGAACGAAGTTTCGCCATTAGCAACTCCACGTTATTCTGCTTGCGAGTTCCCGCCTCAGTAGGACGATTCTCCTCCCAGAAATCCGCCGAACGGCGATAAGCTTCCATCGGTATAATAATAGGTGCGCTCTCCTCAAAAACTTTAGGATCATCTGGTCCCTCAAACGCTTGATTCGAATAGATATTCAAACGGCGGGCATACATTCCTTTCGATTTCTCCGTCAATTTGAAGTCCACGTTGATATCATCTTTCGTAATGATACGAGTCCCATCCGGGGCACGGTCGAAAGTCTGCTCGATCGTCATTCCACCGACAAAATTCAAGTTGATCTTCTTCGGGACATTCAACTTAACCTTCTGCACGAAATAAGTAGAATCCAACGTGATAAAAAGATGTCCCGTAAAACCGAACGTCTCCGGAGTAAACGGAGCGAAACCCAAATCCACGCACTTCTGTCCGGCGACCTCCACCGTGTCTAGCAAATAATATTTATAGAAGTTAGGCCCCATCGTAGACATAGGACTAACGAAACGGTTCAAGAACAAAGGAATATCATTCTGGAAGATATTCACTTCCCGGAATACCTCATTCAAGAACTGTTGCATACCGTCTCGTGAGAAGACCTCATCCACACCAGCCGCTTTCGTAGCCAGAACGACCCTCTTTTCCGTCTTCGGGTCTTTACGATAATAAACGGTCTGGATTTTCTCACGTTCGGATACCGGCAAGATCGTCTTTCCCACCTCCAACGTATCGATAAACTCAGTCAAGAAGTCAAACTTTCCCGCCTTTCCATCTTTTTTCGGTTTCGGTTGGTAATCGTTCATAGCGAAGACCATCTTCTCGTATTGATCATACCGAAAATAATCATGATTACGAGGATCGTTGCTCTCCCGACGTGCGATAGCGTTTTTGATAAAGGTAACCGCAGGATTATCCTTCTTTCGATATCTTTCCTTTCCCGGCTTGATAATCACCTCCGACAAATTAATACTTGTCGGAGCTAACTGAATCTTCAAATGTTCCGCTTTACCCGGAACGAATTTCAATTCTTTCTCCGTATAACCCAGATAAGAGACCTGTAAAGTACGTACCTTAGATGAAGAGGAGAGCGTAAAAGCCCCATCCAGATCTGTCGTAGCACCTATCGTAGTTCCCTTCAAAATCACAGCCACATAAGGCAAAGGTTCTCCCGTAATAGAATCAGTCACGATTCCTTTTATCATGTAGTTCTGGCTCTTCGCTACCCAAGCGAACGCCAATAAAAGCCATATAAAAACAATTCTCTTCCCCATCAGATCTGACACCTCATTAAACTCCGCAAAAGTACAACAGGATCATTTATATAAATGTTCCAAAACACATGCAATATATTCCAATTAGCAACAAATGGTCTAAAAAGCCAATCGTACTTTCAAGAACGACTAATCTGAAGCCCCTTATTCGATAAGCTCATCTCCACGAACCGGGCGTTCGAATTGGGTGGAGAAA
Source organism: Parabacteroides sp. AM17-47 (assembly GCF_003434625.1). Classification (NCBI taxonomy): domain Bacteria; kingdom Pseudomonadati; phylum Bacteroidota; class Bacteroidia; order Bacteroidales; family Tannerellaceae; genus Parabacteroides; species Parabacteroides sp. AM17-47. The sequence continues at coordinate 21,586 of NZ_QTLI01000001.1, read as the reverse complement.
GAGTCAATATCTTTCGGATTTGCAGGGCTGCACCCGGGTCTTTCGCTACGATATATAAGTAACCACCACCGCCTGCTCCCGGAAGTTTATATCCCAAGGCATAAGCCTGTATCTTGGAGATAATAGCTTCCACCGCCGCCGGATTCGTTCCGGAATCGAGTGCCTTATTTTGCTCCCAAGTCTTTCCGACCCATTTACCATAAGTCACGAAGTCTCCGCATTGGATCGCCTCGTACATATCAAGCGCATGGGCTTTCATCTCAGACAAAATACCTAAATGCGCCTCGCTATTCAAGAACATACCTCGTACGATTTCCGACAAAATATCTTTCGCCGTACGAGTAATTCCCGTATAATAAAGAAGATGACAAGGCCGGTATTCCGGATCAGTAAACAAGTATTCCGGCAGCCAACGTACCAAAGGATTCTGATTAAAACCCTCGTTCGTTTGCAAGAGTTTCAAACCGTGCAATACGCCACCGTATTGATCTTGCCATCCCCCGCCGGTAGTCAGTAATTGTTCTAAAATCAAGGTGCGGTTTCCGATCTCATTCTTATCCCAAGCCAAGCCACAAAAGTCAGAGATAGCGCCCAGCACAGTAGCTGCGAGGATCGAGCTAGTGCCTAAACCGGAACCCGCCGGTATCGCCGCCAACAAGGTAATCTCCAGCCCGCTACCAAAAGCTTCCAACTGGACATCCAAAGAAGCATAAGCCTCCGCCGAGAATTCCGGGATAAATCCCGCCAAGGCCAAAGCCGCTTTCGGAATGGAAAACGGCGACCCTACCTTATTATAATCACGAAGCTCATCCCATGAGGAGATAACCTCCATCGCTCCCAGATCGATCGAGCGAAGGATAATCTTATGGGTATCGGAAGGCTTGATATAGACTTGTAGCGGTGGTTGCCCGTTTAACTCGATCGCCACGTTCACCACGTTTCCACCCGCATATAAGCAATAGGGCGGCGTATCTGTCCACCCACCTGCCAAATCGATACGTACCGGACTACGTCCCCATACGATCTGGTCCCGATAGACATTCAAACATGGCTGCTGCTTACTTCCAAGGACAGAACTGACCAGCCCTTCCCGCAACAAAGCGAAAGCCTTTTGCTCCTCCTCCTTATACGTTTCCCCCAAGATCTTCATCACCTGAGAGCGGAACATATGATTATGTATCCTTTTCATCAACGGATTATCCTCGGAAAGGGCTTTCGGTAAGACAATCTTGTCTTTGGCGAAGCTTTCCGCCGCATCCGAAAGATCCAATTGATAGAATACACTTTTCTCATGATTAGCGGCCAATAATGACCAGTCTTTTTTACGGAAAACTTCTCGCTGAGCTACTAAACGGCGTAAATTCGCTTGATCGGACAAATCATTCGCCGATAATTTTCGGGCGGAAAGCCAAATATGCTTTCCCTCTTCCCTATCCGGCTTCGTAATCATCCAGCGCAGCACTTTTCCCAGCTCATCCACGGTTTGGCAAACAGGAAACAAAGGTGCGTTTTGTATATCCTCATTCCCTCTCAAGGTGATCCCTCGCTCCATCGCCCAAGTCAAGATAGGTTTCCCCATAAACAAGGTAGACACATCAGACAAGGCCCCTTTAAACAAGTCATTAAAACCATAGGGCCTTGCCGCCCAATTAGCTTCCCCTACCGGGACAACATCTACACAGACACCTTCCGGAAGAGATAAGTTCCAATTATTCTCCGGAACACCCGTTATAATTTGCTGGCCACGTAACGTCCAATTCTCACCGATATAACTATTCTCTATCCATAATTCCGAATTCTCAGCGGTCAATTTCTGGTGTAACACCGCATTCTGCACAAACATGGCGGGATGTGGTTTCACCTTACGCTGCATGATCGCACGTTGATCCCTAACTAAGTTCTGTACCGCCAATGTAGAGGAAATCAACTCACGGCTAGTTCCATAATGATAGAACTCTCCACCCGGAAGCGGCAGAATCGCTACTGAAAGCTGATTCAACTCCGAGTCCGTGATACGTGGATTCTTCCCCAAGGCCAACCCGAACTCAGCATATAAATCATACGCCTTCATCGCCTTGCCATCCTCGGTATAGGAATGTTTCATTAATAACCGCACCGCCTTGTCGCTTAGCAGCCAGATACCGATATCCATCAAGAATAAATGACTACCCGCCAATTCCCCCAATGTTTCCAACGAAGGCTTCTGTAGCATGAAGTCCAGAGTGTCCGGAGACTTACGGCTCGATACAAAAACCCCGTGATTCTTGGCCAACGAAGGCTCGACCCATAAACCGTAACAAACCACATCTACCTCAGGAATCTCCTGCAAAGGCTGGTTAGCACGGATATATACGTCACCGCTAGCGATCAAGGTATGAAGCGATTCCGGCGCCTTTTTCATGATCCGTTCATAAAGAGGTAATTGCAAGGACAATAAGTTCTGGGATAGCCTCTGCCCTCTTGCCCAGCGAAACACAGGGATCGGAGTCAATATTTTCCCGGATGGCGCATATCCGGGCAAACGGCGGCTTTGCCCTCCGGCATGCAACAAGATACGCTTCTCCTGTCCCAACCACTCTTCCGTCGATACATCCGGAGCCTCTTTTCGCCGGGAGGCCTCCAACAACCAAGTCGTTCCTCCCCCGGATCCTAAGCGGGCGCCTACCGGATCCGAGGTGCAAAACCATTCCTCTGTACTTACATGCTCTACCGCATGGAAACAATCTACCAAATTTGGAGGTAAAGACAATAACTTTTTCATACCCATGATCATTCTAAGACTCCATCTTATTTTTCGAAAGCAAAAGTAACTTAAATTTTCTATACGGATATCCATTAACCCTTTTTATTACAATTTGTATGGAGTTCAAACCCACTCAACTTCTTTAACACACCCATAAAAAAGTTTGTTTTTACTAAAACGCACTATCAATCAATCCGTTTCCAGTATCTTGGTTGTTGTTTAATTAAATATAGGACATATGGTATACGGTTATGTAAGAGTCAGTACAGACAAACAAACTACTGAAAACCAGCGATTCGAGATTGAGAAATTCACAAAATCGAGGAACATGAGAATCGACAGGTGGGTAGATGAGACGATCAGCGGGACAAAAGTAATCGCCGATCGCCAACTTGGTAAATTATTAAAGCAAATACGTAAAGGCGACATCCTGATCACGACGGAGCTGTCACGTCTCGGACGTAATCTTATGCAAGTTATGAGCTTCCTTCATCAATGTATGGAAAGAGACATCATTGTATTTACGGTAAAGGAAGGTTACGAACTCGGAAATAACATTAACAGTAAAATCTTGGCATTCGCATTTAGCCTAAGCGCCGAAATTGAACGCAACCTGATTTCGCAACGAACGAAAGAAGCGTTGGCTCGGAAAAAAGTGCAAGGTGCCAAACTGGGCCGTCCAAAAGGAGAGCGACCGGAAACCTGTAAGCTAAAAGGTAAGGAAGAGATGATCTTGCAGTATATTAAAGAACATAAGACTAAAGTATATATCAGCAAGAAACTTGGAGTAAACCGGCAAACCTTGAGGGAATTTCTCAAGACTCATCCGGAAATTCCACGGAAATGGAAAAGAATACAGAAGGATTAACAACTCAAGCAACAATTAACGTATGTTAAATTAGTTTAGTTTAGCAGACTTATCGCTCGTTTATTTGTTTATTCCCATTAACTTGCGGAGGAATAAGATAGAAATATACTTGAAATATCCTAAAAAACATTTCATCCTTTATTCCTCTATCATTCATAAAACGCCGCAAGGTTAACATGTATTCAAGACATCAAACATTTGTTTAATCTTTTAATATAAATCTTATGGAAAAAACATTGGTTATTTTAAAGCCTTGTACCGTTCAGCGAGGGCTGATCGGTGAAATCGTAACCCGTTTCGAAAAGAAGGGACTCCGTCTGGCCGGCATGAAGATGGTTTGGCTGACTGACGAGATCTTGAGTGAGCATTACGCCCACCTAAAAGAAAAGCCTTTCTTCCAACGTATCAAGGACGCGATGAGTGTATGCCCGGTAATTGTATGTTGCTGGGAAGGGGTAGATGCCATACATGTAGTAAGAACCTTGGCCGGCGCTACCAATGGTAGAAACGCCGCTCCCGGTACGATACGGGGAGATTATAGTATGAGCGTACAAGAGAATATCGTACACGCATCAGACTCACCGGAGACAGCCGAGATCGAATTGAAACGCTTCTTCAAGGATGACGAGATATTCGATTATGAGCTGAAAAACCTATTGAGTCTTTACGCCAATGACGAGTTTTAAATAAAAAAGAATAGCCGGAAACGAGAGAAATCATTCTCACCTTTCCGGCTCTCATATTTAGAAACCAACATCCTATTCTCCCGAACTGAATGAACAACCTAATTACTAATCTAAAAATCTAATACCATGAAAAACACACTACTATATCTATAACAGGGCATCCCCGCAAAATGTTTAAGGGATTTCATCCTGAAATTAGAAAGCCGATAAAAAACGTTTGTACGCCTCCAGTTGCCTTTCAAAACAGAAAGTTGTCTGGGATAATCTTAAGCAGTTCGCTTTTAGCTGTCGATACTCCTCATCCGGCAAGTGGCTCATGGCCCGTATATTTTTAGAAAGTCGCTCATAATCTCCGGGGGCCGAGACAAGGCCCAACTGATTCTCCTTTACAATCTCCTCGCCCTCGCCGCCTCCACAAAACAAGATAGGAACGCCTAACGGCAGCAAATCAAATAATTTAGAAGGTACCGCCCCCCTTATACGAACCGTCAAGGGGATAATGGAGGCATGGTAACGTGTAAGCTCCTCACGCATCCGTTCCTTGGGCAGAGAGCCATGATAAAAGACCCCTTTATCATGTGTCCTCACATAATCCTCTATCTCCAAGGCTTGATTGCCCCCTCCAAATAAATGAAGCTCCGCTCCCATCCCTTTAAAATCGATACGCTCTATCAACTCCAATATATTCTGCGCCACGCCCAGCAAACCGGCATAGACGATCCTGAAAGGCTTCCGAGAAGAAGGGGGGTGATTCGGTAAAACAAAACGATGCTGTAAATTCCGATACAAGAACGAGGCCTTGCCCGGCTCATACCGTTTTATATAATCCACGATCTCCTTACTCTGCCCTTGACAGGCCGTGGCCTTACGATAAAGGAAACGCTCGATACGCCCCATCACCCCATGATAAACGCCACCCTCTTTCATGGCCCCCAGCTCCACGGCCGACAATGGCCAAAGGTCTGAGACGTTCAGTACCACCTTTTTCCGGTAGCAACAACGAAAAAGCAACATGGCCGAGGCCGCCGCCAAAACAGGAGGGGTCTGGATGATCACCTTATCATAAGATTTTATACGCTTACGCTTGAGAGCGAAACACCAAAGGGTCGTGGCGAAAGCGCACATACTGGCAAGACGGACCAACGGCCTCCTCGAGATCGAGGCATACGTCCAGTACCTGAAGACCGTTATCCCGTTTACATCCTCTGTCTTGGAAAAAGCCCCCCTATATCCATCAAAGATACGTCCCTTGGGATAATTGGGTAGGCAAGTCAACACATCCACCTTTATCCCTAAGCCGGACAGTCCCTCCGCCATGTTCGTAATGCGTGAGGGTGCCGCACCGATCTCCGGAAGATAAGAGGGAGAAACGATCAAGACCCTCATTCCTTCCGGTTCAAAAATTCCACGATCCTTCCGCAAGCCAATCCATCGCCATAGGGATTGACCGCCTTGCTCATCGCATCGTAATAAGCCGTATCATCAAGCAACGCCGAGACCTCGCTCACGATCTTGTCATAGTCCGTACCGACCAGTTTCACCGTACCTGCCGCGAGAGCCTCCGGACGCTCGGTCGTATCACGCATCACCAACACGGGCTTGCCCAAGCCGGGAGCCTCCTCTTGAATACCGCCGCTATCGGTCAGCACTATCGTTGATTTCTCCATCAGATAGACAAACGACAGATATTCCAATGGCTCAATGAAGAACATATTCTCCAAATGAGAAAGATCCTCGCCGAATACCTCGTGAATCGGCTTGCGCACATTGGGATTCAAGTGCATAGGATAGACAAAATCCACCTCCGGATACTTCCGGGTCAAGTCCTTGATAGCGGTACACATATGGATGAATCCATCACCGAAGTTCTCCCGGCGATGACCCGTGATCAACACCAATCTCTTACCCTCAACCAGACGGTTCACGTCATACCCAGAACGTAAAAGCACGCCTTCCAGCTCCTTGTCCAGCTCAGCGTCCGTCTTTATCTTAGTCACCACTTGCCGTAAGGCATCTATCACCGTATTGCCGGTAACCAAGATTGAGTCCGGATTCACGTCCTCTCGCATCAAGTTTTGCTTGCTCAACCGCGTGGGTGCGAAATTATACGTGGCGATACGCCCCGTGACCTGCCGGTTCATCTCCTCCGGCCATGGGCTATAGATATTGTGGGTACGAAGGCCGGCCTCTATATGACCTACAGGTATCTGTTGGTAGAATGCGGCCAAGGCGGCCGCCGTGCTCGTGGTGGTATCCCCATGCACCAGCACGACATCGGGTGTCGCCTCACGTAATACGTCACGCATACCCACAAGGACACGGGCGGTCACGTCATATAAGTCCTGACCCTGCCTCATGATATTCAAATCATAATCCGGCGTGATCTCGAACAATTTTAACACTTGATCCAACATTTCCCGATGCTGTCCGGTAACGCACACGATGGTCTCGAACGACTCCGGATGTTTTTGGAACTCCTTCACCAGCGGAGCCATCTTGATCGCCTCGGGACGGGTCCCGAATACTAACATTATTTTTCTCATTACTGCGTATTTTTCTATATTAGCGAACGATTATTTCTTGAATGTCCCGCAAAAGTCCAGCACCTCCACGTCATCCCGATAATTCAACCCCGCAAACTCCCTATGATTCACCAAGAAAACCACTATATCCGCCTTCTCGTATGCCTCCTTATAAGGGGTCAGCTTAAACAGCTTATGCTCCGACACGTTCGGCTCCACCACCATGATGTCAGCGTTGTTACACGATTGCAGCACCTTCGTCGTTATTCCCTTGGCCGGCGATTCACGTAAGTCATCGATATCAGGCTTGAAAGCCAAGCCCATCATTGCCACCGCCGGCTTGCGCCCGTGTTTCAACTCAAACCGTAGCATGGCGTTTCTCACTTTCTCCGCGCACCAAAATGCCTTGTAGTTATTCGTCTCACGAGCCGTAGAGATCATACGGCTCTCCATCGGAAACTCCGCCGTGATGAAGTAAGGGTCCACCGCTATGCAATGACCGCCAACTCCGCAACCCGGCTGTAAGATATTCACACGGGGATGCCTGTTCGCCAAATCGATCAGCTCCCACACATTGATTCCCGCTTTATCGCAGATAAACGACAGCTCATTGGCGAAAGCGATCTGTACGTCCCGGCTTGAGTTCTCGGTCAATTTACACATCTCGGCCGTCTTGCTATTCGTTGGGTGAAGCGTACCCTTCACGAACTGGCCGTAGAACTCCATCGCCTTACGGGTGGAGGCCTCGTCCATACCGCCGATGACCCGGTCGTTATGCACCAACTCATAGATCACGTTACCCGGAAGCACCCGCTCCGGACAATAAGCGATATAGATCCTGCCCTCCAGCTCCGGCCGTTCCGAGAAAATCAAACTAGCCATCCGTTCGGTCGTCCCCACCGGCGAGGTAGACTCGATCACGTACAAATCCCCCTCCTTCAACAAAGGAAGCACCATACGGGTAGCCGACTCCACGAACGATACGTCCGGCTCATGATCCCCCTTGAAGGGAGTGGGTACCACCATGAAATAAGCGTCGCTCACCTGAGGCTCGGTGTAAGCCTTGAAATGCCCGGAGGCCAGTACCTCCCGCAACATCTCCTCCATACCCGGCTCGATGATATGCAATTTTCCTCGGTTGGTAACCTCCACCACCTGGGCGTTGATATCCACGCCGGCGATCTCCACCCCGTGCTTTGCGGCAATAATAGCCGTGGGCAGGCCAATATAGCCCAAACCCATGAAACATGCTTTCATAAGAATTATGTATTATTTTTTTAAGTAAGATATTAGGCAGATCAAGAATGGTCCAACAACGATCAACCTATTGTATAAGAAAGTTTCTTCATGAAATAAAATCAGCACCCTATTAAATCTGAACCCATCAAATGATAGTAATCCATCACCGCTCGAATTTGAGGATCATTCTGAGACTCCTTGCAATTCGTAGCCGACAGGCTTGCTTCTTTATGAATATACTGATAAAAAACGTCCAACGGAATATAGACATATCCTTTATCCGGTAACACTACACACTCCGTTCCATGCAAAACTTCCATGAAATAAAACCACACATCATCGGCCTTTGGAGCCAAACGCATGAACAGGTCCTCCCTACAAATATCCTTATGCAACAAGGAGCGTTTGTATAAACAACCACCGCACCCCGTTGGAAACACAAAACGGCCGCCGACCCCGGAAATTTCCATCTCCCAATCATTATAAGGTCTCAAAATTCCATCATTATTAAATGATACCCGATGAGCTCGATACGTGTAAACATGAGAGGGATCTTTATGATATTCAGCAACTAAACGTTCAACCATATTCCGCCGATAAAAGAAATCATCATCGCAAGTAATAATCAAATCATCCGGATACACCTCTAACGTGGGTATCAACTTCTTATAAGATTTAATATCCTTACAATAGCGGATAGTAAGCCCTTTCTTTTTCAAACGCTTCAAAATAAAAGGCAAATTACCATCATTCCAATGTTCATCATCCAACCATAACAATACCAAGTCTGGTTTATAAGTTTGACGAAGCAATGAAATAACCGTAAACGGGAGTATCTCTCCCACCCTTCGTCCATAACTGGTAAGAGAAACTATTACCTTTTCTTTACGCACCTTCTCCTGATTGATTCCATATGGGATTGTACCTAACCCTACCTTATAGTACAGTTTAAGTAGCTCACCACAAATCGCGGCAAGTAATATTTTAAGTTTATGCATATTTCATTTACTTGTTTAATTGATTAATAAAAGAAACATAATCAAATTGATCAATATATCTCCGTCCATCGAGATATTGCGTAGCATAAATATTTTTCACGCCTTTCACCTTCGAAAACCCACTCAAATAACAAGTAGATTTAAACTGAGGATAAATTTTATCAACAAACGCTACTTTATTTTTAAACGGAAGTTTATCAAAACGCTCTAGCACAGAGACATCACCCCCCCCAATTTGTCAGCATAACCGCCATATTGTCAGCATTCAAACGTTCACATCTTTCTTTCCACTTAGCAAGTGAATCTGCAAATGCTTTATAATGAACAAAGTGGATTTTTACACCTAATAGTCCTTCTCCTACCGGATAATCAAAACCACTATTTTTAACTTCTTTGATCTCTGAATGAATAAACAAATCCCAATTTTCCAAGGCTGTCAAAAAATCCTCATTGGTCATATACAAATTAATGAACGGTGAATAGAAACGTAAACCCAACCAATGATATAAAAAGCCACCTGTACAATTACTACAGACCAATGAAGGTGATAAATTAGTTAATTTGCTTCTATTTTTACGATTGATACGCTCTTGTAAGATAACTTTCACTTTTCCCAACATACCTATTCTAATTTTTGATGATTGATATAGATTTCACTACCATATTCACACTAATAAAAGCACATATGGAAAATATTTTCGAGAAAAATCTGTTTTTTCCATAGCGCAAGAAGGGTGTTTCAAAAGAACGATATTTCGATTGCAAAAAATTCATGTATTGTTTATTAAAACAATGAGAAATACCCATTCTCCAAACACATTGATTGGCCGCATACACAATTCCAGCTTGAGCGTAAACCAATTCACTCGGATAATTAACCTCCATAAAGTTTGCTATTTCACATTTACCTATCACCGCATCCAAATGTTTTGAGGAGAAGGAAGATTGTGTTATACTGGCATTACGTATCCTATAACAATATTTTTTCTCACCACTAACCGCTATCACATTAGACTTAGCCACCAAACGATAAGTAATAAATACATCCTCATGATATTTTCCTTTTGGATAACGGATATCTTGAAACAATTCCGTACGATATAATTTCCCCCAAGCCACCGTATCAATTCCTTTTGAAGACATAAAATCATGCACACATTCTTTATTTCCATATACTACATAATCCTCAAAAAGAGCTTTATCATCATCCTTAATATCTCCACTCTCTCCAATTAAAAATCTCTGACAAACAGACATATCCGCTTTCACCCCTACAATTCTATCATAAAGGCTCTCAATCATATCTTCAGCTATCCTATCATCACTATCAACAAAAGATATATATTTTCCGCAAGCTTGATCGACCCCCACATTACGAGCGTCAGAAAGACCTCCATTTTCTTTATGAATAACCTCTATGCGATGATCCTTACAGGCATACTCATCACAAATCCTCGGACAATCATCCAAACTACCATCATCTACTAAGATAATTTGCAAATTTCGATAACTTTGATTGATAATACTTTCAATACAGTCTCGCAAATATTGCTCCACGTTGTAAACAGGGACAATGATTGATATTAAATCCATAATAGACACATTAAAAAATCACTTTTCACAACGAACATACATATTACCCTTACAAGTAACAGTATTGTTCATTTTTGAGACTAATAAACCAAAAACAACAAGATTCAGTATTTTATCCATACCTGGAGCTTCTGCCATATACATTACTAAAAAAGAAAAAATAGAACCTTTTACTATTAAAGAAAAAAACGGAACACTGCTTTTTAAAGATTTATTCAATTCATTAAAAAGAGGAACAAGAGATACAAAAAACAGAATCCCTGTCTCATATAAAGATTGCAATATTTGATTATGAGCACTCATATAACCTTTCGTATATTGCTCAGATATATAGAATAAACTCGTAGTTTCTCTAACACCGTTTCCTATAATAGGAGAATTTAAAAATCCATCTACCACCATACCCCAAATTAGGGTTCTATTTGTAAGTGTTAAATTCTTACCTAACAAATCTTCTATCACATATGAAACTAAAGGAGATTCAAGGATGATCATCAAATTTCCAAACAATATAACAAACACAAATAAAGACACAAACACGAGCAATAAAGTATTCAATGACAAAGAAGCTATTTTACGCTGAATCACATTTGGAATCAAAAAAAGAAGCATGCAAACTAAACCAACAACATTGCTACCTGAAAATATAATCAATATAGTAGAAACATGCATTATTATATAAACGCACAAAAGCCTTTTTTCCCCTCGGAAATAGCTATCAATAAGCACAAAACAAAGGCCTTTCATCATTGGATACCCCACCTGATTCTCAATTCCTAGAAAATAAGACTCCCCAGACATCGAATCATTAACAAAAAAAGAAGGAGACACAAGCAAAAAAAAGAAATTAATCGCCATTAAAACAAAATAAAAACAAGCGATATATCGAACAAATAATTTTGTTCGATTAAATGTAGAACATTGCCACAACATCAATCCTCCCATAGCCAAAACCGGGTACATAATCATTATAGCACGACGCACATCTCCATCTTTAATAACAGTAGAAATCAACATACTAAAAAAGACAAGACATATACACCCCATAACTTTTAATGTATTCTTATTAAATTGCTTAATAAGAGCCATCAATATTACAAAAACAGCAAAAAACTTTGAAAGTGAAACATATATTAAAGACAATGTATCAGAATGAAGGATATAATAAGTTTCCCTATCAAATAAAAAATACAAGAATATTATAAAGAACGCTTTCATTTTTGTTTTTATAGCTAGGTCATCTTCTTTTCATCCATCTCCACATTTCACAAAACATATCTTTAATCCCTTTATATTTTATGATTGACAAAAATTTAGTCACATATCCACGAATACCTTTAGGCAAAAAAATAAGTTTTTTACCTAATTCCTGCGCATACCGATCCACATCGCTCACCCAACTCCCCGCGAAATGATGGATCGTCATACTGTTCTCCGTTAAATAAATCTTACCATCCACATACGATTTTGGACACAAATAATCTTGGGGAAGTAACGTGAATCCATTGACAGTCTGTTTCGTATTATTAGGAACAAAACCATATTTCAGGCAAGCGTTCGTAATACGGGTTACATTTGTTGTCACATCTAAACTACCGTCAGGACGCTTGAAATGTAAAACGTCATACTCATGGAGCAGCTCCTCAAAGAGGGGCTGCCCCTCCCGACAGGCCATCAAGCCTGTCGGGATTCGAGACGAAGACTCGAATCCCGACACCGCATCATATTGTAACAGCTCATCTAACGGCTTCAATACCTCTACATCCGTATCCATATAGATACCACCTTCCGTCACCATGGCGTACAAGCGAACCACATCCGTTATGAACGCCCATTTCTTAGCCTCATACGCTTCACGGACATAGTCGTTATAATTCAGATCGAAATTACTCTCGTTCCACTCCTTTATCTCATAGTCCGGAAGATATTTCTTCCACGATTCTATGCACTTCACTGCCAAAGGAGGCAACGGATTGCCCCCGAACCAACAATAATGAATTTTCTTTGGTATCATATTTACTTGAAATATTAGTTACAATTTCATAAACAAAAACGTAAGCTGGTATCTAAGCAACTGCTATTATTCCAATCGCTATACTATTTTTTTAATTTGGTACATACCCTTTGAATATATCCTTGTAATACGACCCGCTCTCCTTCACTCAAAAGTCTATAAACGACACATACGCCCACGATCAACATGCTTGCGAACACTAATAAAAAGCGAGAGAAAGTATCTTCCGGAATCATCAAACTTTGAATTAATCCTACAGAACATAAAATCAAGGACAGGAACAGTCCAGGCATAACCACCTCTTTCAAATAATATCTTATATCCAATCGTATCTGAACATGTATATCATATAGACAATAGAGCCAATAACCTATATTTGCGACGACCGCCACAAAAAAAGGTATCATCGGATCCTGCTGTACTTTCAAAAGCAAATAACTAATAGGCAAAATAGCCAACGTAAACATTCGCCCGTACACCTGATTGTTCTTGATTCGTCCCGTGGCATTCGCCGCTATCCAAAGGGGCGGTATGAAAACTCCTATTAACGATTCACACAAGACCAAACGAGTAAAGGCAACCGTATGTTCCGGCACCTGCCCCAGCCATACCTTCAATAAGAACTCTATCTCCATCATTACCGGAATCGCAAATAGAGCCGCTAAGAAATAAGCATATTTTGAACTTTTCACAATAAGAACTATCATATATTCTCGATCGCCTGACGCATACGACTTTATGATCTGAGGCTTAACCGCTGTCATGATATTCTCGGTAAAACGTGTTACCACTGCACTCACCTGTACAGATATGGCTCGTGCCGCATTAATCGCAGGGCCAAAAAACAAGTTCAAAAGAATATTAGTTCCTTGGATACCTGCTGACCAAGCGAAACATCCAAATAAATTTTGGCCAATAAATCGTGACATATCTTTCACTAAAGAATGATCCCAATAAAAACGTAATTTACATTCGGAGAAAACTCTGATACAGTAAATCGCATAAAGCAACCAAGTGATAAAGGAAACTAACGCTGTCAACATTCCATAAAGAATCAAAGAATCAAATGTTCCGAAAACCTTCAAGAAATACACTATTAGCAATCGAGCGCAAGCCTCAAACAAACCTAAATACGCATACATATTCATTCGCTCGTGCGCCACGATCGATCCCATCAACGGAACTTGATTGATAGCAGAAAGGACGGAGATCAACGAGAACTGATATACCCAAAGCGCCGCTACCGTCCGATCCGGTGGTATTACCAGTTTATTGTAAACAAACCATAATCCCAATGTCTCACCTAACAGTAATAATATAGCAGACAACAGGCACATTAGAGTAAAACTCTGTCGAAAAGCATATTCCACCTCTCGAATATCTTGCTTTCCTAATCCTATATTCATATAACGCTGAGAGACATTGGACAAACTGGAGATAAAAAAAGCCATGATCGAGACTACTCCCCCCACCACATTATAAATACCGAAGTCCTCTACCCCCAATACCTGTAGCACGACCCGACTGGTGTACAGCGTCACCCCCATGATTAGGAGCATGCGCATATAGAGGAACAGCATATTCTTCGCTATCCGCTTATTATTCTCTGATGTAGCAGACATAAAGATAAGTACACAAAACACTTCCATCCCGCCGACAAACCAGCAAGACGAAAATCAAGTGTCTAAATTTAAAATGAGTTTAAACTATATTTATAGAGATAAGTTACCGAGATAAATCACTCAGCATAATACAAATAGTAAAGTACGAATTTACAATATTATTAAATCATTATAATCTCCGGTAATACGATGTTGTAACAAACGGGAATATAATCGACCTTCATCTTTTGTCAATAGGCCTTTAGAGACATAATTCAATCCTAATTGACCGACTACCCCGTTATGGGTTTGCGCCTTGATCCGCTGTTATATCTTCCGCACTCAAACTCATAGCAATCGTATCCCCTCGTCTTTTACGTTGTGTACAAAGGGGGAGAAATGGTATCTCATCCAATCTTTCAAGGTGTAAAGCACCGGGCTGACGCACTCGTTTAACGACCAACCTAGTTCCACTAACGGATAAGATACATTGTCATAATCCTCCACCTCGATTTTTAGCTTGTCCAACAAGATCAATATATCCCAATCCGAATCTGGACGTGCCTCGTCCCTAGCCTGCGAGCCATACAAAAAAAGCATGTCCTCCAGCCGGTACAACCTTACGCAAGGTCTCTTTTATTCGATTTAACACGTCCGTTCTCATAAACTCTATGACATTTATTTTTTCACTTGGTACAAAGGTAAGTTTGCAGCTTTCAAGGAGTGAATACATAAACCCTATATTCGATGCGGCAAAATGGCTGCCACTGTGCAACCAGTTACGGCGACCAATGGCTATGTGTCGGAACATTCGTTCGATGGCATTATTGTGCATCTTATGAGTTCCAGTCTGCTTAATGAAGACTATCGCTT
This sequence comes from Parabacteroides sp. AM17-47, assembly GCF_003434625.1. Classification (NCBI taxonomy): domain Bacteria; kingdom Pseudomonadati; phylum Bacteroidota; class Bacteroidia; order Bacteroidales; family Tannerellaceae; genus Parabacteroides; species Parabacteroides sp. AM17-47. Next base: position 6,449 of record NZ_QTLI01000001.1, on the reverse strand, counting down.
TACCCAATTCTCAATAGCCAATCCCTTTATATTCGCAAAATGCTTTACATTATCTGTAACTAGGATCAAGTTGCCGCTACAGGCTGCTGAACCTATGAGCAAATCAAAATCCTCTATGGATACACCCAACGAACGAAGGCGATTCTTTTCTTGAGCGTAGAACTCGATGGAGTCTGTAAAAGGTACAATGTTTATCAACCTAATAAATCGATCTATCAAATCAAGGTTCTCTTTGATACGATCACTTTTATATGCGCCATATTTCAATTCTGCGATGGTGACCTCCGACACATAACATTGCAATGCCCCAACCTTTTGGAGTTTTTCCGCTATTCCATATTTACGACGGAACAGAAAAACACAAATACTCGTATCCAAAAGGTATTTCTTCATATCACAGTTCTATTTCACGATTTGAGGTTCGTGAATTTCGGATATCCTCTATGATCGACTCAGCGGAACGGGAATCTTTCCACTCCCCGGCAAATTGCGAGGCCCAATTATCATCTATGGACTGATCCTTGCTTAACAATGATTTAGAAAGCCGGGATATTAGCTCTAACTTCATATCCGAACTCAAGTTTTTAAGGATACTCCAATAAGTATCCATATTCGGAATATTCATTTCAGGAACGATCGTCGCATTCATAACTCATTTTCTTTATTAGGCAAATATATCCATTTTCTCCTTTATCGCAAACATTTCTCCTCTAAATATCAAAATATGCAGTCCCTCTACCCCTCCCCCAGCACATACTTCACGATCGCCCGCCGGATATTGCGCAAGCTCTTGCCTTGCTTGAAGGGGAGCAGGGGGATGATGGCGTTGATGAATTCCTTGCTCTTGATAAGTTTGGCCGGTTCCACGCAGTCGCAAAAGACCTCGTTGAAAAGGTCGGTCAGCACCGTTTGGCAGAGGGTGGCCACATCCGGGCATTGGGCGATTCGCTTCACGAAGTCGTGACGCACCTCCTCGTCTTGGATATAGGAGGCTAATAAATCACACGGCTCCGGATCCGGCCTCACGTCTTTTTCCGAAACGACCTCCGGCTTTTCTCCCGGGTCCAAGCAAATATATTGAATGGCAAACATGGCGTTGGGCAGCACCTGTATGTTCTCGCCATGGATGTGCAGCACACACGGGCTCGCTTTCTCTTCACTCATATCTTCTTCTTTTTCCTGTCACCGAATTACTTTTATGCGCAAATAACTTACCGATAGGTGCAAATAACTTACCGGACCGTTTTTTCTCACTCTTTTACCTTTCCTTTACCAGCCTAAACTTTAAATCAAACGAGTTAATGAAAGAATGTATCATGTCCTTTTTCAACGCCCCCATTTCCAATCAAGTGCCGAGCGGCGTGACCAGTGTCAAACAGTTGCATACCTATATCACCTCCAACGAGTGGCTGAAAGAACGAACGCTCAGCGTACAGGACGCTTTGAGCGATGAGAAACGGTTCCGCAAACTGAAGCAAAACTTACTGCCATACGTCACACCGGCCGGGGTCTTCTCCTATCGCAAGGAAGACCGCCTGTTATTCCTTTCCGGAGAGTTTGTCATCGATATCGACCATCTCCCCTCGCCGGAGGAAACCCTCCACTGGCGAGACACCTTGTTCGCCGATAATAAACTGAGACCGGACCTAGCTTTCGTCAGCCCAAGCACCACAGGCGTGAAACTGCTCGTCCCCTACCGGCTCTCACCCAAGGCTTCCATAGAGGAATCTTTTGATAAGGCACGGCTATCGGCATGGGAATACCTGAAATGGAAATACGGATTGAATGCGGATGCCTCAAACGCCGATCTCTCACGGGCGTGTTTCCTCTGCCATGATCCCTCCGCTAAGTTGCGGGAGAGTTGATAGTTGACAAGTGACTGTTGACAGTTTAAATCATAAATTATAACTTATAAATCAAATGAACCCATTATCAGATTTAGAGCGGCTTGTCGCCGCCATCGAACACCAAGGGGCGAACATCGCTCCCACTTACCAAGAGTATATGCCGATCGCCTTCGCCACCGCCAACGATTGCGGGGAAGCGGGAAGGACGTTCTTTCATCGCATCTGCCGCCTGTCCGAGAAATACGTCTACGAAGAAGCGGACAAGCTATACGACCACGCCCTCAAAGCGGGCAACGGGCGCAACGGATTAGGCTCCGTCTTCCACTGGGCCGAGATTGCCGGCGTAAAAACGGACAAGCAACTGGCCGACACCTTCCGCCAATACCCGAGGGAGAACAAGAATCCTTCAAACCTTCAAGCCCCTCTCACACCCACACACGCACATACGTACGCACGTGAGGACTTGCCACCCGCTTTCCCGGATTATCCGTGGCCCCCGTTCATCAAGCAGATGATCGATTGCGGAAACTCCATCGCCCAGCGTGACATACTCCTGCTGGGAGTATTCACCGTACTCGGGGGCACCTTGAACAAGCGGGTACGGGTGTTATACGGACAAAAATACATGTACCCATGCCTACAAACCTTCATCGTAGCGCCTCCCGCCTCCGGAAAAGGAGCCTTGACATGGGTCAGGCGCCTAGCTGAACCTATTCACGAGGAGATGATGGCCCGCTACAAAGACAGCCTAAAGAATTATCGGGAGGAAAAGAACCGATGGGACTCACTCGGCAAGAAACGCTCCGAGACGCCCGAGCCGGAACAACCGCCCCTCAAGATGTTCCTCATAGCCGGCGATAACTCGGGTACCGGTATCTTAGAGAACCTCATAGAGGCCGACGGCGTGGGGCTGATCTGCGAGACCGAGGCTGATACCGTGAGTACCGCCATCGGAGCGGATCACGGCCATTGGAGCGATACCTTGCGTAAATGCCACGACCATGAGCGACTGGCCTTCAACCGGCGTACTAATCATGAGTACCGGGAATGCGATGAGTCTTATCTCAGCGTATTGCTAAGTGGAACCCCGGCGCAAGTAAAGCCGCTGATCCCCTCGGCGGAGAACGGCCTGTTCTCTCGCCAGTTATTCTATTTCATGCCACCTATCGATGAGTGGATGGACCAATTCGATTCGGAAAGCGAGGATTACGGCCTACGCTTCGCCACATGGGGAACACAATGGAAACAGGTACTGGACCTGATCAACGGATCGGTCCAAACGATCCAGCTAAGGCTATCCGAGAAACAGAAAGAGCTGTTCAACCAACGGTTCGCCCAGTTATTCTCCCACGCCGGTTACGCCTATGGAGGTTCCATGCGAAGCGCCGTGGCCCGTATCGCCATCAATACCTGCCGGATCCTGAGTATAGTAGCCCTGTTGAGAGCCTTGGAGAAATTCCTCCCTCCCCAACAAAAAATTTTCAATTCTCAATTTTCCATTTTCAATTCCCCCGGTCTCTCCCCCGCCCCGGAGATACCCATCGAGAATATCAAGGATGGTATCGTCCCCAAGCTGGATCTGCGGGTCACCGACGAGGATTTCCAAGCCGTACTCACGCTCATAGAGCCTCTTTACCGCCATTCGAGCTATGTGCTGGGCTTCCTGCCTACCTCCGAGGCCGTCCCTGTCCAGACCTCTCCTGAACAGGCTTTATTCAATGCCCTCCCAATGATGTTCTGCCGTCGGCAGGCCGTGGAGGAGGCAGCGAAGAACGGCATACCCGAGAAAACACTCGACTCCTCCCTCAAACGGATGCTGGAGAAGGGAACACTGATCAAGACCGCACGGGGCGAGTACGCTTTCTCCTCGCACGTGTGTGTGCGTGAGGGACGCCCGAAGGAATGAAGGAATGAAGGAAATGCCACTACTGTCATTGCCCGTAAGCACTACCGTCGCAGCCCTACGCCAGTACTGGCGTTGTCTGATGCCAGTACCGGCATCGCCGCTCGCCTATACCGACGGGTGGCGGTGTCTCCTCTCAAGGACGACCTAAATAACGGAAGATCAGCTCCACTTGCAGGGAGGTGAAGACCCGTTGCCTCGGGCGGTAGCCCGTATCACCAAGCTCCCGGGTCAGACGATCGTTATACCGCATCCATTCCGCCAGCCGGTTCAGGGCCGAGACGGGACTGATCTCGGGGGCGTAGGCCATGGCCAGCTCCCGCTTGGAATAGGGCCGCACGGGCCACTCGTCGATTTGTGTATATCCTGTTCGCATATCGTTCGCATTTTTAAGATTTATCTTATTGGTATAAAGATACTTAAAACATACGACACGAACAACTATACGGATGTTTATTTTTCAGCATATCTCCTCTTTTATCTCCCTTATTCATCCGCTGTCAGCGGTATTCATTTCAGAGGAAACCGAATGTCGTACATTCGTTATCGAAAACAAATCGATTTCATTTTCAATTTTCAATTATCAATTTTTAATTATCAAATCTATGGCTTTAAATTACAGCGTGTCCCTTCGGACCAACCCTATCAAGAAAGACGAGCCGGCGAAAGCGTACGCCACGGCACAGATCAATGGTGAGCTATCGCTCAAGCAGCTGAGCCGCCGGGTATCCATGCAAACCACCGTCAGCCGGGCGGATGTGGTGGCGGTATTGATCTCCACTGTCGAGAACCTGCTCGATGCCCTCCAAGAGGGGAAACAGGTGGATTTCGGCGAACTGGGTAAATTCCGGCTCCATATCCTCAACGAGGGTGCGGAGAGTCTTGAGAAATTCACATCTACAAACATCACCGGGGTTAGTATCCAGTATATACCGGGCGAGGACTTGAAGAATGTCTTCGCCGGGCTGGAGTTCCAGCCCGTGGCTACCCGCAAGGCTCAGCAAGCGGTACTCCGTGCGGAGAAGGCTGGGGAGACTACCGTGGATATCTCGAAGAAGCCGGCTGCTGGGGGTGGGGATTCGGAGTCGCCTGATGAGATCTAACGTGTCACTTTTGGCTTGACCCAAATCGGTATGTCACTTTTGGCTTGACCCAAAAGTAACCAAAAGGTCAAGGCTGACGCTGACGGGCTACTTCGAGACCTACGCTCGCTGTCGCATCCCAACTCGCTGCGCTCAAACAGGGATGCTCCGGGCGCTCGCTACAGTCTCTTCGCTTGACGCCCGTCCGCTGAGGCCGTCCGAAGGAAAGCGAAGCTTTCCTCTTATATCAGCCGGGATATCATTATTCAATTCATTATTCACTATTAATTATTAATTATCATGAAAAAGTCCGTATGGAGTACTATTATCAAAGTGATCATCGCCGTAGCTACCGCCATCGCAGGGGCACTTGGCATCCAATCCTGTATTCTCTAATTTTCAATTTCCAATTATCAATCTTCAATTATCATGGGTAAGGCTTATTGTTTCTACCAGAATTACAGGGAGGTTCGCCTCCTTGTAATTCATTGCTCGGCTACACGATATGACAGGGATTTTCCTGTGGAGGCGCTCCGTTCATCGCACAAGGCACGGGGATTCGCCGATATCGGGTATCATTTCTATATCACACGGGACGGGGAATTACACCGCTGCCGGCCGGTCAACCAGATCGGGGCGCACGCAGCCGGATGGAACGACAAAAGTATCGGTATATGTTACGAGGGAGGACTCGACGAACAGGGCCGTCCGGCCGATACCCGGACCTACGCCCAGCGCTGTACCTTGATGGACCTGTTACGGCAATTACGAAGGGATTACCCGGAGGCACGCATCCTAGGACATTACCAACTTAGCCCCTATATCCGTAAGGCTTGCCCCTGCTTTGACGCAAGGGAGGAATACGGGGAGATCTAGCATTAGAATTTCTTACCAAAGGCTATATTCAAGAAGGTCTTCACCAATATCTTGAAATCGAACAGCCAAGAGCGATGCTCCAGATAGAACAGGTCGTAACGCAGGCGGCGGAGCATCTTATCGACCGTGTCCGTATACCCATTGTAGAGCGTGGCGTAAGAGGTCACCCCCGGACGGATCTGGTAGAGGTAACGGTAACGGGGATCACGCTCCATGATCTGGTCGATGTAGAACTTACGCTCGGGACGGGGACCGATAAAGGACATGTCGCCCACGAAGACATTCCATAACTGGGGCAGCTCGTCCAAGTGATGTACCCGGAGGAATTTTCCGACACGGGTCATCCGGGGATCTGCCCCACCCTTGTAAAGGGCCGGACCGAACTTCTCCGCATCCAGACGCATACTGCGGAACTTATAGATGTTGAACGGGCGACCGAAACGACCGATACGCTCTTGCTTAAAGATCGCCGGGCCTCCATCCTCCCGCTTTACGGCGATATAACAAAGTAAAAACAGCGGGGAGAATACGATCAAGGCCAAAAACGCCAACGCACAATCCCCCATACGTTTTACATTGCGCTCGAAAGCGTTCATCCCATCAAAGATAACCTGTTCCGATTCCTCCACCGACACTCCTGTCCGTGTTACGGTTCCATTCTTTTCCATAATTATAAGTTCGTTGTTATTGTTTACCTTTCTATTTCTTCTTGTCACCGGCCTCGAAACCGTAACCATAGCC